>CALNBU010000648.1 GCA_937875615.1 uncultured Archangium sp. | reverse complement strand
GCTTATAATCATGCTGTAATAAATTGCACTGGCCCTGGCGCCGTTGGGCGTGTTGCACGCAGGGCAGGCGAGGTCAGCGCCGTCGTACTCGTGGTTGGCCGAGGTCTCGCTGCCGGCGGGAGGAAAATAGCGGGCCGCGGCGTCTTGCTGGGCCCCGCAGTGAGGGCAGAAGCGGTTGGCGCGCCCCAGCAGCCCCTTCGTGTCGCAGTGGGCGCAGTCCCACCACATCTCGTAGACGCCCACCACCTCGCCGGCCGGCGCCGCTTCGGTGGCCACCTGCTTGCCCAGTCGGCCGCCGGAGATGCGCTGGAGCTCTCCGCGGTCGAACCAGGTGGTGCCGCAGGCCTCGCAGAGGTCCAGCTCCAGGCCCTTGTGCACCAGCGGGTTGAGGTTGGCCTGGCCACACGCGGTGCACGGCAGCGGCGCCGTCTTCCGCGGGCGCGCGGCGGCGTGCCTCACCATGGTCTGCAGGTCGCCCAGCGAGAGCCCCAGCGAGCCGAAGAACTGCTCCGCGGTGCTCCAGTCGACCAGCACGCCCGCGCACGTGCCGCACACGTGCGCCTTCGTCTTCGGGCCCAGCACGTCGGGCGTGGAGGTCAGCGTGGTTCCATCTCGGGGGCAGACGGGGGTGGCCATGAGCGCGCGGAATGTAGCGCGTTATGCCGGCGTCGCGTGGCGCTCGAAGAAGGCGCCGACGAGCGGAAACACCTCTTCGGGCGCGCGCCGCCCCAGCACCAGGTCGCCGTGGCCGTAGTCGGACAGCAGCGCCGTCTCCACCGGCCCCGAGGTGAGGCCCACCAGGGCGTGCGCGGCGGACGGCGGCGCCAGCAGGTCGTGCGCGCCGGCCAGCGTCAACATCGGCGCCGTCAGCGGTCGCAGGTGCGCGCGGTAGTCGAAGCCGTCTTCTCCATCGAGGGCGCCGGTGCGCACCCAGCGCGCGAACTGCCGCGCCACGCCTCCTTCGATGTCGGCCACCGCGTGCTTGAGGGCGAGGCGCACCACGCGCGGGTCCATGTTCTCCGCGCGCAGCAGGTAGGGGCCCAGCGGCGCGGGCGGCAGGCCCAGGGGCCAGGTCCTGGCGCCGAGCTGCAGCGGCAGCCGCGGGAGCGACAGCGCCGGCGCCACCGCCGAGAGGAAGCGGGCGAGGCCCGGGGTGTGGGTGAAGTCGAGGGGCGTGCCCAGGGTGACGACCGCGGCGATGGGCGCGTCGGGGTTGCGCGCGAGGTGGGCCAGGGCCAGCAGCCCGCCGCGCGAGTGACCCACCCACAGCACCCGCGGCGCGCCGGTGGAGCGCACCGCCTTCAGCGCGGCGGCCACGTCGTGCGTGGCCTCGGTGTCGAAGGTGGCGCCCAGCGCGCTGCCGCCCAGCCCATGGCCGCGCAGCTCCAGCACCCAGGCCTCGAAGCCGCGGCGCGCGAGGTGCCGCGCCAGCGAGTAGCGCTCGTCGAAGTCGAGGTTGAAGCGGTTGGTGGCCAGCGAGTGCCCGAGGATGACGGGCTCGAGGAAGCGGCGCGCCCCGCGCGGGTGGTAGCGACCCAGGGCAATCGCGCTGCCGTCGTCGGTGGGCACCCGGTAGAGCTCGTCGGGCGCGAAGACGAGGCTCATCCGTGCAGCAGCACCGGCGTGAAGCGGGCCGCGTCGCACGAGGCCAGCACGTAGGACACGCCGCCGTGGAGGCCGGTGAAGCCCGCGGCGATGCCGGGCCCGTGCAGGTGCCCGTACACGCAGGTGGCGGGCTGCCAGGCCTCGAGGGTGCGGGAGAAGGCCGTCTCCACGCAGTTCGAATACAGCGGAGGGAAGTGCACCGCGCACACCTTGATGCGCGGCCCGTCGGCCAGGCGCAGCTTGGCGTCGGCGTCTTTGAAAGAGAGCGTCAGCCG
>CALNBU010000647.1 GCA_937875615.1 uncultured Archangium sp. | reverse complement strand
GCAGCTCGGGCCGCAGGTCGAGCGCGCGGTCGATGAGCTCCTTCTCGCTCGGGGCCTCCGGCGGCTCGACCTGGGTGGAGGTGAGCTGCCATTGCATGTCGGGCTCGGCGTCGAGGGTGTTGGCCAGCTCGAGCTGCGCGGTGAGCTGCCGCCGGCGGGCCTCCTCCAGGTCGCGCTCCACCGAGGCGACCTCGACCAACACGGTGGTGAGCTCCGGCTCGCCGGCCACGCCCTCGGCGACCCGCTTCTGGGCGGCGTCGGCCACCCGCTTCTGCACCTCGAGCGAGGCCTCGACGCGCGTCACCCGCTGCTCCGCCAGGAGCGAGTCGAGGTAGGCCACCCAGGCGCGGGCCGCGGCGCGCTCGCGCACCCAGTCCAGCTCGGCGCGGGCCACGTCGATGCGCTTGTCGACCTCGGTCTGACGCACGAAGCCGGCGCCGCTCACCTCGAGCCAACCGTCGACGCCCACGTTGTAGCCGTGCCGCGGCTCGGTGGGCTGGTTGGGCATCTCGAAGAGCATCGGCCGGTAGTCACCGAAGAGGCGCGGGTTCGAGGGGAGGAACACCCCCACGCCCACGCGGGAGGCCTCGGCCTCTTCGACCACCCGGCCGGCCACCTGCCCGTGGATCGCGGCCACCGCATCCACCGCGCCCTGCATGGCCTTGAGTTCGGCCAGCAGGCGCACGTTGCGGCGCTCGTAAAAGCCCTGCAGGCAGGCGCAGTGGCCGCGCTGAGGAGCAGCGCCGCCGGCATCATCAGTTTCAGTGGGTGCATCGCGTCACAAGGCAGGAGAAATGACCGTTGGTCCCCAACGAACCAGAAAAAAGGCTGATGTTAGCGGCCAGAGAAATCGGGGCAACCCGCCCGTGCATGGCCTGTAATGGAAGGTGGTAGGGCAGGGAAGCCCGGTTTTCCGGCACCAGACCATCCGAGCGGGGTCAGACCTTCTCTGCCTGCGCGCGTCCGAAGAGACCCTCGGGACGGAAGAGCAGCACCGCGATGAGGAAGCCGAAGGCCACGGCGTCGCGCCAGCTCGACGCGGTGTAGCCGACGATGAACTCCTCACAGAGGCCCAGCAGCAGCGCGCCCACCACCGCGCCGGGGAGGTTGCCGATGCCGCCGATGACCGCCGCCACGAAGGCCTTGAGGCCCACCATCACGCCCATCAGCGGTTGGATCGACTTGTCCTTGATGGCGTAGAGGATGCCCGCGCCGGCGGCGAGGGCGCTCCCCAGCATGAAGGTGCCGGCGATGATGGTGTCGACGGGAATGCCCAGCAGCCCGGCCACCCGGTGGTCGTGGGAGACCGCGCGCATGGCCTTGCCGAAGCGGGTGCGGAAGACGAGGTACTGGAGCGCGCCCATCAACCCCACCGCGATGGCGAAGGACAGCACCTGCCAGTTCCAGATGATGACGTCGGCGTCGCCCAGCACCAGCCACTCCCTGGGCGGGATGATGGAGGGGAAGCGGCGCGACGCGGCGCCGGGGAGCAGGGTGACGTCACCCACCGAGAAGTCGAGCTGGAAGCCGTAGGACAGCGCGAAGCTGATGCCGATGGCGGTGATGAGCGCGGTGAGCCGCGGCTTGTCGCGCAGCGGCCGGTAGGCGAAGCGCTCGACGAAGAAGCCGAAGGCGGCGCAGGCGGCCATGGAGATCGCGAACACCAGCAGCGCTCCGCTGACCGTGCCCAGGTACTCGCGGCCCAGCAGGAAGGCCACCGCGTAGCCGATGTACACGCCGACCATCATCACGTCGCCGTGGGCGAAGTTGATGAGCTTCAGCACGCCGTAGACCATGGTGTAGCCGAGCGCCACCAACGCGTAGATGGTGCCGGCGGCCAGGCCGTTGATGACGTGCTGGATGAACTCGTACATGGCGCTACGGGGCCACCGTGGCCACGTACTTGAACCGGCCGCCCTCGACCCGCAGCACCACCGCCGGCTTCACCGGGTTGCGGTTGGCGTCGAGGGTGATGTTGCCGGTCACGCCGGGGAAGTCGGCGGTCTGGGCGATGGCCTCGCGCAGGGCGGGGCCGCTCAGGTCGGGGGCCCGCTTGATGGCCTCGATGACCACCCGCGCGGAGTCGTAGCCCAGGGCCGCGAGGGAGTCTGGCGCGGCGCCATACTTCGCCGTGTAGCGCTTGATGAAGTCCTGCACCGCGGGGCTCGGGTCATCGGCGGAGTAGTGATTCGACACGTACGCGCCGTCCACCGCGTCGCCGCCCAACTCGAAGAGCTTGGCCGAGTCCCAGCCGTCGCCGCCCATCAGCGTCACCTTGAGGCCCAGCTCCTTCGCCTGCTCGGCGATGATGGCCACGTCCTGGTAGTAGCCCGGCACGTACACGCCCTGCGGCTTCACCTTCTTGAGGTTGGTCAGCTGCGCGCGGAAGTCGGTGTCGCCCTTGCCGTAGGCCTCCACCGCCACGATCTTTCCGCCGGCTTCCTTGAAGCGCTTCTGGAAGACCTCGGTGAGGCCCTCGGAGTAGGCGCTCTTCTTGTCGGTGAGGATGGCCACCTCGTCGAACTTGAGCGTCTCGCGGGCGTAGCGCGCCATCACCGCGCCCTGGAAGGGGTCGATGAAACACACGCGGAAGATGTAGTCGCCCACCTCGGTCACCTTGGGGTTGGTCGACGAAGGCGAGACCATGGGCACCTGCGCGGCCTGCGCGCGGGGCGCCATGGCCAGGGAGTTCGACGAGGCCACCTCGCCGAGGATGGCCACCACCTTGTCCTGGCTGATGAGGCGCGTGGCGGCGTTGGCGGCCTCCTCGGGCTTGCTCTGGTCGTCGTACACCCGCACCGCCAGCTTCCTGCCCTTCACGCCGCCGGCGGCGTTCGCCTCTTCCAGCGCCAGCTCGATACCGTTGCGGGTGGAGATACCGAAGGCCGCCTCGCTGCCGGTGAGCGAGCCGACCTCACCCAGCAAGATGACGTCGTCGCCTGTGGGCGCGGCGCCGGTGGCGGTCGGCTTCTGCGCTTCGGCCGGCGGGGGCGTGGCGGTGGACTTCTTCTCGCAGGCGCTGAAAGCAGCGAGCGCGGCGCAGGCGGCGAAGGCGGAGAGTCGCATGGCGCCCCTTTTACGCAATGTGGCGTCCGGGCGCGGAGAATGTTGAGGCGCGGCGCCCCGCGCGCGCCGGGCCTTTCAGAGCGTCCGGCACTGCGCGTCGAACGCGTAGGTGTGCCTGGCGCTGGTGCCTTCGCCGCTGAGGTTCCAGCGCCACAGCTTCAGGTGCTGCACGGCGCGCCCCATGCCGCTGTAGTGCGGGCGCGGTTGGAGGCCGTGCGTCTGCGCCAGCTTCAGCAGGGTGGGGAAGGGGCAGTCGAAGCGGGGCGCGGGCACGTCGGCGGCCAGCGGCGCGGTGTTGCCGGCGAGCACCTTCACGCGGCCCTCGGAGACCATCACCCGCAGGCTGACCAGCAGCTTCTTCTCGGACACGGTCTGCAGCGTCTTCTGGGCCGCGTGGAGCTGCGGCGAAGCGAAGCGGTAGTCGACGTTGAACTCGCGCCGCGCGCTCAGGTCGAGGGTGCCGTCGGGCTTGAGGCCGGTGAAGTAGACGCTCTCGAACTGCGCGTCCGTCGACCAGTTGCGGGCCAGCGCCAGCGCCCACGCCGCGTTGGCGTTGAGGTCGAAGGACTGGAAGGTGCCCACCATGCCGGCCGGGTCCACCTCCTGCCAGCCGCGCCCGTTCTCCAGCGCCTGCGGCAGCTCCGAGGGCTTGAGGCGGGTGTCTTCGGCGGCCCTGGGCGCGCGCGGCAGCTTCACCGTCGGCACCACCACCGGCATGGGCACCACCGTGACGGCGGCGGTCTTGCTCGGCGTCAGCAGCAGCCCGGCCACCACGCCCAGCACCGCCAGCGACGCCACGGCGCCGGAGACCCACAGCGCGGCGCGGGAGTTGGCGGCGGGGGCCTCGGCGCGCTTGCCGGCGTCCAGGCGGACCCGGGCGTGACAGAACGGACACTCCACGACGGGCTGCGGGTCATCGGCCACCGGCATCGGGGCGTTGCAGTTGGAACAACGAAGCATCGGCGGACCCTACCAGACGGCGCGCGGGCCGAGGCTCACCGCGCGACGAGCAGCAGCGCCGCCAGCGCGGGCAGCGACGCCAGGCGCGCGCCCTCGAGCCACTTCGCCCACGGCCTGCCTTCGAGGAGGGTGGGCAGCGTCAGCGTCGAGAGCACCAGCACCGCGGCCGCCGCGGCCTGCGAGGGCAGGGTCAGCTCGCCGCCCCACATCAGGAAGACGAAGACGCCGGCCAGGAGCAGCAGCCAGTTCACCAGCGCGTAGCGCTGCATCGCGCGCGAGGCCGGCGGGTCGTACTTGCGGGTGACGTCGCGGGCCTCGTAGCCGCCCATCCACTCGGGGCGCCAGGCGGGCGACGCGAAGAAGACCTTGAGCGCGTCCCGGGCGGTGGGGGCGCGCCGCGCCAGCCGCACCAGGTCCATCCACGACTCCACCTGCGCGTAGAGCGGGTTGAAGGAGTTGAGCGGTCGGGTGGTGCCGTAGACGCAGGGCTCGGTCTCCGGCTCCCAGGTGCCGAAGAGCACGTCGAAGAAGGCGAAGGTCGCCGAGTGGTTCTTGTCGAGGTAGCGCGGGTTGATGGCGTGGTGCACCCGGTGCAGCGCGGGCGTGTTGAACAGCTTCTCGAACCAGCCCAGCGGAGGCACCAGCTCGGTGTGAATCCAGAACTGGTACAGCGTGGACAACCCCAGCACCACGCCGAAGGCCAGCGGCGGCACGCCCAGCAGCGCCAGCGGGAAGTAGAAGGGAATGGTGGTGAGCCAGGTGGTGACGGACTGCCGCAGCGCCACCGCGAGGTTGTAGTCCTCGCTGTGGTGGTGCACCACGTGCGCGGCCCACAGGATGTTGACCTCGTGCGAGAGCCGGTGCCACCAGTAGTAGGCGAACTCCACGCCGAAGACGGCCGCCACCCACGGCAGCCAGGCGGTGGGCAGGGTGAAGAGCCGGTACTCGTACAGCCACGCGTAGCCGCCCAGCAGCACCGCGGTGGCGAGGAACAGGCTCACCAGCTGCTGCGCGATGCCGCAGCCCATGTCGGCCATGGCGTCCGCCAGGCGGTAGACGCGCCGCCCCTGCACCCGGGCCACCGCCAGCTCGAGCGCGATGCCCACCACGAACAGCGGAATCGCCATGGCGATGAGGTTGGGCTGCATGGCCCGCCTTCTTATGATGAGTGACCGTCTGGTCGCAACACGTCCCAGAGGACTACGGCGCGTCGGGCGGGAAGTAGACGGTCTCGTCGGGCGCGGTGACGCCCCACTCGAGGCCGGGCGCTTCGGCGAGGAACAGCGCCTTCACCGCGTCGAGGTCGGTGCCGGGCAGCAGCGCCAGGCCGAGGTCCAGGGGCTGGAAGAAGTTGTCGAAGTGGGTGGGCATCACCCGGGCGGGCTGCGCCTCGCGCACCAGGCCCTTCACCTTCGCCGCGGTCTGCTTTTCTCCGCTGACGCCGACGATGAGGTTCTTCGCGGTCAGCCCGCCCAGCTCGCCGTCGGCGAAGGTGCTGGTGGGGTGGAACCACAGCGTGGTGCCGCCGGCCTCCAGCCGGTAGGCGAAGGTGTCGTCGAGGGCGTACTGCCAGAACCACAGCGTGCGTGGCGCGGGGACGATGACGCCGGACATGGGCTGCGAGACGAGGAGGTCGGTGTGGCGCGACGCCTTCACGTCGATGGTGAAGGTGCCCACGGTGAGCCGCTCGCCGTCGCGCACCACCCGCGTCCGCTCGGGCGCGACGCCCTTGCTGAGCGCGAAGTTGACGGTGTTCTGCGAGCCCACCACCAGCGCGCCGGTGCGCTTCGCGATGTCGCCGGCGTCGAGCACGTGGTCGAAGTGCGCGTGGTTGACCAGCACCGCGTCGGCCTTGGGGCACCACTTCTCTCCCAGGGCGGGGTCGGCGTCGATGGTGCCGGAGATGAGCGCCCAGGGCGGCGGCCGGGTCGGGGTGGGGTCGAGCAGCAGCGTGGTGACGCCGTCTGAAATCTCGAAGCCGGAGACGCCGAGCGAGCGCACCGCCAGCCCGCGCTCCGGTTTCTGCTGCCAGCTCGCCGGGGGGCGGTGGGCGGCGGGAATCTCCCAGGGGCGGTGCGCGGTGTAGAGGAACCAGGCCACCAGCAGCAGCGAGAGCAGCTGCGCGGGCGAGGTGACCAGCAGGAGGACCTTGGTGCGTCGGGAGAGGGCCACGGGCGGCGTGATTTAGCCCGTCGCGGCGTGGGCGGCGAGCGGCGCGCGATGCAGCACGTGGTAGCGGTGGTGCGTGCTCTCGTAGAGCGTCAGCGCGGCGATGTCCCACGGGGAGCCGGTGAAGTCGCGCAGCGCCGCGGCGCGCGCATCGAAGAAGTCGGGCTGCGGGGCGCGGGCCAGCGTGAGGTGCGGCCGGTAGGTGCGCGCGTCGTGCGGGCCGAGGCAACCGGCGGCGTCGCGGTGCAGGGCGTGCAGCGCGGGGAGGTCGCCCGCGACGCCCAGCCACAGCACCGAGGGCGCGCGGGCGGTGACGAAGGTGCCGGCGCCGGTCAGGCGCAGCGAGAAGGGCCGGTGCCGCGCCGCCAGCGCGTCGAGGTGCGGGGTGAGCGCCTGCACCTCGGCGGCGTCGGGGTTGCCGAGGAAGAGCACGGTGACGTGCAGCTTCTCCGGCGGGAGCCACTTCGCCGGCAGCTGCGCGCGGGCCTCGTCGATGCAGGCCTGCGCCTCGGCGCGCGCGGGCTCGGAGAGATCGATGGCGACGAAGACCGACACGGCGCTACCGGAGCACGCAGCCGTGCTTCTCGTCGACGAAGTGCGCGGTGGCGGTCCAGCTGACGAAGGTAGACGCCTCGACCCGCTTGTTGGCGACGTCGAAGGTCAGCTTCGCCACGTCGGGCGAGGCCTTCACCCACTCGCGGCAGTAGCCCTCGCTCATGTTCATCACGAACATGCACGAGCAGCCCATGCGCGCCCCGTTGCCCACCGCCAGCTGGAGGTCGCTGTTGGCGAAGGTGCGCGGGTGCGCGTCGGGGTCGGCGCAGCCCGCGAGCGCCAGGGTCACCAGCAACAGGAGCCGCTTCATCGCACCACCTCCAGGACGCGCTTGAGCAGGTCGTTGGTGTTCATCGGCTCCTCGCGGTCATCGCCCACGCGCACCACCACCAGGTCTTCGCTGGGCACCACGATGATGCGCTGGCCCCAGTGGCCCTGCGCCGCGAAGGTGTCGGCGGGGACGTCGGGCCAGCGCGAGGGCACCTGGCGCTCCGGCACCGGCACGCCCAACCACCACGAGTAGCCCGACGGGTATTGGTCGGCCGCGGTGCCGAAGTCGACGAAGGCCTCGCTGGGCGTGGTGCTGGCCGCCACCCAGCCCTCGGGCAGCACCCGGGTGCCGTTCCAGCAGCCGTCGTTGAGGAAGAGGTAGCCGAACTTCGCGAACTCCCGCGGCGTCGCGTACACGCAGGAGCCACCCAGGGGGGTGCCCTTCACGTCCTGCTCGACCACCACGTCGCGCATCCCGATGACGTCGAAGAGGGCGGGCCAGAAGGGGTCCGCTCCATACTTCTTTTCCAGCGCTCGCTTGGCGACGGCCGAGGCCAGCGCCGCGTCGCCGGTGGAGTAGCGCCACTGCTGGCCGGGGCGGGCCGAGAAGCGGTGGGTGAGGATGTGCCGGAGCTGGTCGCCCGAGCCCACGCCGAAGAGCATCGAGAGCACCGAGCTCGTCTGGTAGTTGCCGTTCTCGTAGTCCTCGACCCAGTCGAGCCCGGTGGCGAAGGTGATGGCGTGCTTCACGGTGATGCCGCAGGCCTCGGTGCCCTCGTACTCCGGCAGGTGCGCGCAGACGGAGTCGTCGGGGTGCAGCAGCCCGTCGCGCGCGGCGATGCCCACCAGCGCGGAGCTGACGCTCTTGGCGACGCTCCACGAGAGGTGCCGGTTGTCTGCCGAGAAGCCGCGGGCGTAGCGCTCGTAGACCAGCACGCCGCGGTGGATGACGACGAGGCCGTTGGTGTGCAGGCCCTTGCGGCCGTAGAGCTCGCCCTCGAGGGTGAAGGCGTAGGACTCCAGCTCGGCGATGGCGGCGTCCTTTCCGGTGACCGGCTGCTGCTGCCAGTCGCCGTCGGGCCACACGTCGCGCGCGGGGCAGACCGACTGGGCCGCGGCGCCGGTGGCCAACAGAGAAGAGACGAGGAGCGCGCGCCCGTTCACAGCGCCACCGTGGAGAGCGCGACGAAGGTGGTGTCGGTGACGCCGGGCACGAAGCTGCGCACGGTGGCCACCGGCTTCTGCTCGACCAGCGCCATCACGCCGGTGGTGGCGGCGGCCATCACCACCCCGTCGACCAGCGCGTAGAGCAGCAGCGTGCCGGCGTTGGCGCCGATGGCGATGGGCAGCGCGAAGCTGGCCAGCACGTACACCGCGGCGTTGACGGCGAAGGCGCCGAGCAGCGGCCACCAGGCGGTGAAGCGCTCTCCGTGGAGGTTGCCGATGAACACCGCCGAGAGCGCGGTGAAGAGCGGGGGGAGGAGCAGGTTGCTCAGCAGCGCGCCCGGCAGCAGCGCGCCCATCAGGGTGTTGGAGAGCGAGCCGAAGGCGGTGCCCAGCAACACGCCGGTGACGGAGGCGGTGAAGCCGATGGCGCTGGTGGCGGCGAAGATGGCGCCGTAGCCGACCTGCTGCGGCGCGGCCTCCGGGACCAGCCGGGGCGTGCTGGCCAGCAGGCGCCGGGGGGCGTCGTCGAGGCGGGGCTGCGCGGCGGCGACGCCGGCGAGGAGCAGCAGGAGCAGGGGGAGGCGCGTCATGCCCGCGTCGTAGCCCGGCGCGGCGCGGACGCGAGAATCCGGCCAGGGGGGGTGACGGCGGCGCCAGTCGTGGTAAGCGCCCGGCCTGTGAAGAACGTGCTCGGCCTCCTGGTGAGCCTCCTGGCGTCGACCGCGTCGGCGGAGCTGGTCGATCGCGTGGCGGCGATCGTCAACAACGACATCATCACGCTCTCTGAGGTCGAGGGCCGCGTGGGCCCCGAGTTCGGCCGGCTGCGCCAGGAGAGCGACCCGGTGAAGCGGGCCGCGCTGCGCGACGAGCTGCTGCAGAAGAGCGTCGACATGCTCGTCGGCGAGAAGCTGATGGAGGGGCAGGTCAAGGAGCTGAACATCGAGGTGACCGACTCCGAGATCGACATGGGCATGGAGGACGTGAAGCGCCAGAACAACATCGACCAGGAGCAGTTCGAGCAGCTGCTGGCGCAGGAGGGCTACACGCTCTCCTCGTACAAGTCGTTCATGCGCAAGCACATGTCGCGGCTCAAGCTGGTGAACCTCAAGGTGCGCAGCAAGGTGAAGATCGCCGACGAGGACCTCAAGGCCGAGTACGCCCGCTGGGCGCACGACGAGGCGCACGAGTACGAGGTGCACGCGCGTCACCTCGTGGTGCAGGTGGGCCCCAAGGCCACCGACGAGCAGGTCGAAGCGGCGCACAAGAAGGCGCTGGTGTTGAGGGAGGAGGCCAGCCAGCCGGGCGTGGACTTCGCGGAGCTGGCGCGCCAGAAGAGCGAGGGCTCCTCGGCCGCCGATGGCGGAGACCTCGGCTTCTTCAAGCGCGGAGTGATGGCCGCCGACTTCGAGCGCGCCGCCTTCAGCCTCCCCGAGGGCGGCATCTCCGAGCCCATCCGCACCAAGTTCGGCTGGCACGTGCTCAAGGTGGAGGAGCGCCGCGCGCTCGCCGCCCCGCCCCTCGACGAGGTGAAGGACCAGCTCCGCGAGCGGATGCTCCGGGGCCAGATGGAGAAGTACACCGATCAATACGTGCAGGAGCTCCGCGCTGCCGCCGTGGTGATCGTAAAAATCTGATTTTACTCAGATTTGAAGGGCTCTCCGCCCGCGCGGAGGAACTGTAGTCACCCTTGACAGATGCGGCGTAAATCGGCGCGTTGGATCAGCCCGAGAATGGCTCACCTATGGTGACCATCAACCGAGTTGCGTCCACTTCGTATGCAGCGACGTCGTCGACCCCCGTACTGCGCCAGGGAGCGAGCGGCACGGCCGTGAAGACGCTCCAGCAGAAGCTGAAGGCCAAGGGCATCAACGTCGGGGTCGACGGTCAGTTCGGCCCCAAGACCAAGGCGGCGGTCATCGCCTTTCAGCGCGCCAACGGCCTGACCGCCGACGGCGTGGTGGGCCCCAAGACCTGGGCCAAGCTGAACGCGGCGGCGCCCAAGCCGCCCGCGGCTGCTCCGAGCACGCCCACGCTGAAGCAGGGCGCGAAGGGGCAGTCGGTGAAGAACCTGCAGACGCGCCTGCGCGCGCACGGCCACAACGTCTCGGTCGACGGTCAGTTCGGTCCCGCGACGCGCAACGCGGTGCTCGCCTTCCAGCGCGCGAAGGGCCTGGGCGCGGACGGAGTGGTGGGCCCGCAGACCTGGGCCAAACTGAACGCGGCGCCGTCGGCCAACAACAACCCGACGCCGTCGGGCAGCAAGAAGGTGGCCGGCTACGTCAACGGGAAGGCGCGCACCATCACCGTCTCGCCCATCGGCAACGGCAAGTTCCTCCGCTCTGACGCGGCGGTGAAGTTCAACGCCATGAAGGCGGCCGCGGCGCGGGCGGGCGTGACGCTCCACGTGAACAGCGGCTTCCGCACCATGGCGGAGCAGCGCTACCTCTACAACCTCTACAAGGCGGGCAAGGGCAACCTGGCGGCGCGCCCCGGCTACTCCAACCACCAGGGCGGCCTCTCGGCCGACATCAACGCGCCCGGTGGCTACAGCGGCAAGGTCTACAACTGGCTCAAGGCCAACGCGCACAAGTACGGCTTCAAGAACGACGTGGGCGGCGAGCCCTGGCACTGGACCTTCAAGGGCTGAGTCGCGCGGCGGTGGATCGTCTGGCGCGCCTGCGGCAACCGACACGCATGCACAAGCGCTCCGGCCTTCTCCTGGTGGTGGTCCTCGCGGTGCTCTCGGCCTGTGGGCCGGGGGCGAAGCTCGATGGCAGGCAGGGGGCCGCAGAGGCGCTCTACCTGCTCTCGGTGCCCACCGCCTCTGACGCCAACGCCAGCGGCTCGGGGAACGGGCTGTTCGGCGCCAGCTGGAGCTGCCCCTCGGGCGGCAACACGCGCATCTCCGGGGCCTCGGTCGGCTTCGGCACCGGAGGCCTCGACACCGGGTTCTCGATGCAGCTCACCGACTGTGGTCTGGCGGAGGCCGACGTCGGCGTGGCGGTGTTCAACGGAGACCTGAGCTTCACCCAGCGGGTCGACGTCGCCGGCGCGACGCTGTCGGTCGACCACCACTTCAAGGGCAACGTGCGGGTGCAGGGCGCCTTCGACGACTTCCTCGACGCCGACATCACCCAGCGCATCGCGGTGGGCGACCTGGGCGCTGACGGCACCGGCGTCTCCATGGAGCTGCAGGGCTCGGTCACCACCAGCGACGGCACCTTCACCTTCGACGGGCCGGTCACGGTGGTGGCGGGCACGCTCACCGCGCGCGTCGAACGGCGCTGATGGAATACGTACGTATTTCCACTTTGACTTGAGGGTGTGGCGGCGGCCAAGCCTCCTGGTCTGAATGTCGCGTCGCCTCTTCGTCACCGTTCATCGTTGGTTGGGCCTGCTCCTGGGCGCGTACCTGCTGCTGCAGGGTCTCAGCGGCGTGTTGATGGCGCTGGAGGAGCCCTTCGAGCGGGCCTTCGGCCATCGCTCCGCCTCCGAGCCCTCGGTGACGTTGGAGCAGGTGGTGCGGGCGGTGCGCGAGAAGACCGGCGCCACGCAGGACCCCGCCTGGGTGAAGGCGCCGCCGGAGGGCTCCCGCCGCGACTGGCGCGTCTTCATCGACCGGGCGCCGCAGGGAGAGAAGCGCCAGCGCGTCTTCGTGCGCGTCGACGCAGGCACCGGTGAGGTGCGCGACGTGACGCCCTACGAGAAGAGCGTCAAGGGCATCTCGTTCATCTTCCACCACGAGGTCTTCCTCAGCGGCAAGGTGGGGCGGCCCATCGTGGCGGTCGCGGGGTTGCTGGCGTTGGTGCTGGCGGCGCTGGGCCTGGTGGTGTGGTGGCGCGGCGGC
>CALNBU010000646.1 GCA_937875615.1 uncultured Archangium sp. | reverse complement strand
CTTTCTTGCCTGGGCGGTGGCCACGCTGCTGAGGTGCGTGCCGGTGCCGGCCTGCTTGGCGAAGAAGCCGCAGAAGCCTTCGTGCACACCCGCGCCCACCTGTGGCGACAGCGGCGTACCGCCCGAGCTGAGGCGCGCAGCAGGGGGGACGACGGTCAGGGTGCCGGCGGCGGGGGTCTGAGCCCACGCCCACGACGCCGCAAGAGCTGCAATCAAAGTGGAGAGGCGGATCACCCGCGCTGGGATTCCAAGAAGCATGCCGCGCACTCTCGCCCGGATTTCAGTCGGTTCAATTTTCTCGAACGCTGCATCATGCAACGACCGCCCAATGTTGCGAAGTGAGGCGGGTCAGGTATGGGGTCCGACATGAGGCACCTGCTCCCACTTGTGCTGCTGATGTCAGGCTGTGCCACCACCGCCACCGTGAAGGAGACGTCGATGACCACGATGAAAGAGACCCCGCGCGCGGCCGGACTGCTGGCCGGCTCCACCGAGGCCTTCACCGCCCGCTGCGACGAGACGCTGACGCGCGCCCGCGCGGCCATCGGCGAGCTCAAGGCGCTCCCCGCGGGGAGCGACGCCCGGGTGCTGGCGCTCTACGACGAGGTCATCGCCCTCACCGGCAACATGGCGGCGCGCGCCAGCCTGGCCAAAGAGGTGCACCCGCGGGAGGACTTCCGCTCGGCCAGCGAGACCTGCGAGCAGCAGCTCTCGGCCTTCGAGGTGGAGCTCTCGCTGGACCGCGGGCTCTACGACGCGCTCTCGAAGGTCGACCAGAAGGCGCTCGACCCGGTCGGCGCGTTCTGGCTCTTCAAGTCGCTGCGCGAGTTCCGCCGCGCCGGCGTCGACCGCGACGAGGCCACGCGCGCGAAGGTGAAGACGCTCAACGAGGCGCTGGTGAAGATCGGCCAGGCCTTCGGCCGCAACATCCGCGACGACGTGCGCGAGGTGCAGGTGGAGGTGAAGGCGCTGGAGGGGCTCCCCGCCGACTGGCTGGCGGCGCACCCCGTGAAGGACGGCAAGGTCACCGTCACCACCAACACCCCCGACTACCTCCCGGTGATGGTGTACGCGAAGGGCACCGACGCCCGCGAGGCGCTGTGGCGCGCGTACCGCAACCGCGCGTACCCGGCCAACGTAGAGGTGCTCCAGCAGCTGCTGCGCACGCGCCACGAGCTGGCCACGCTGCTGGGCTACCCCACCTGGGCCGACTACGTCACCGAGACCAAGATGGTGAAGAGCGCGCAGGCCGCGCGCGACTTCATCGAGCAGGGCCGCAAGGCCACGCTGCCCCGGGCGCAGCGCGACATGGCGGCGCTGCTGGCGCGCAAACAGAAAGACCTGCCCGGCGCGACCTCCGTCGAGCCCTGGGAGCACCAGTTCTACGAAGACCGGGTGAAGGCCGAGTCGTACGGCCTCGACACGCAGGCCCTGCGCGCCTACTTCGAGTACGGCCAGGTGAAGCGCGGCGTGATGGACCTCACCTCGCAGCTCTTCGGCATCCGCTACGTGCAGGTGCAGGACGCCGCGGTGTGGCACCCCGAGGTAGAGACGTGGGACCTCTTCGAGGGCGACGTGCTGCTGGGCCGGGTGCACCTCGACATGCACCCCCGCGACGGCAAGTACAAGCACGCGGCGCAGTTCGGGTTGACCACCGGCGTGGCGGCGAAGGCGCTGCCCGAGGCGGTGCTGGTGTGCAACTTCCCGCGCCCCGGCGAGCTGATGCAGCACTCCGACGTGGAGACGTTCTTCCATGAGTTCGGCCACCTGCTGCACGAGATCTTCGCGGGGCGGCAGCGCTACGCGGGCATCTCCGGCATCCGCACCGAGTGGGACTTCGTGGAGGTGCCCTCGATGCTGCTGCAGGAGTGGCCGCTCGACGGCGCGGCGCTCAAGACCTTCGCGAAGCACCACCAGACGGGCGAGGTGATTCCCGACGCGCTCATCGCGCAGCTCAAGCGCGCCAGGGAGTTCGGCGTGGGCGTCGACACCCGGCGGCAGTTCTTCCTCTCGGCGGTGTCGCTGAGCTTCCACGACCGCGCGCCCGGCTTCGACGCCTCGGCGCTGTTCAAGGAGGTGCAGACGCAGTTCCTGCCCTTCCGCCGCGAGTGGGCCGAGGGCACGCACATGGAGCTGGGCTTCGGCCACCTCGATGGCTACTCGGCCATCTATTACACGTACCAGTGGAGCACGGTCATCGCGAAGGACCTGCTGACGCGCTTCAACGGCGCCCGGGGGATGCTCGACGGCGAGGTGGCGATGAAGTACCGCCGCGCGGTGCTGGAGCCGGGCGGCAGCAAGGAGGCCGGCGCGCTGGTGCAGGACTTCCTGGGCCGGCCGTACGCCTTCGACGCCTTCCAGGCCTGGCTCGACGGGAAGTGACGCCGCGCCGCGGCCACAGGTGTCCGTCTGGCCAATTGAGCCCCCTCGGGCATCTGCGCTAATCGACGCCGCCATGACGGTGAAGCTGCGCTCCAGCGACTACACGCCGACGGTCGACGACACGCCCTGGCACCTCCTCGGCGGCGACGAGGCCGTGCTGGCGCTCGGTCACGCCTTCTACGACGCGATGGAGGCGCACGAGCCGGCGCTCACCGCGGTGCACCAACTCGACGCACCGGGGAAGGTGTCGAAGGGCACGCGCGAGCGCTTCGGCCTCTTCCTCATCGGCTGGCTGGGCGGGCCGCAGCACTACAGCGCC
>CALNBU010000645.1 GCA_937875615.1 uncultured Archangium sp. | reverse complement strand
GCGGGCCGCCAGCACGATGCGCCCCACCACCGCCTCGGCGATGGTCTTGTTGTCGTTCAGCCACTTCTCGGTGGCCGGCCGCACCACGTTGTCGACCTGCCCCTGCACCTCCGGGTTGTTGAGGCGCTCCTTGGTCTGGCCCTGGAACTGCGGCTCCACCACGTAGACCGACAGCACGCACACCAGCCCCTCGCGGATGTCGTCGGCGGTGAGGCTGACGCCCTTGGGGGTGAGGTTGTGCGTCTCGAGGTAGTTGCGCACCGCCTTCACCACGCCCGACTTGAGGCCGGCCTCGTGGGTGCCGCCGAAGCGGGTGGGGATGCCGTTGACGTAGCTGCGCACGTACTCCTCGGCGGCCTCGGTCCACGCCAGCGACAGCTCCAGCTTCCCCCCGTTCTCGTGCGACTTGTAGAAGGGCGTGGCGCCCGCCGGCACCAACGCCTTGCCGCGGTCGGCCACCAGCTTGGCCACGAACTCGGCGATGCCGCCGTCGTGCTTGAAGGTGTGATCCTGCCTGGAGACCTCGTCGACGAAGCGGATCTCCATGCCCTTGTGGAGGTACGTCTTCGACTCCAGCCGCTCCTTGATGAGCTCGGGGTCGAACTTGAGCTTCACCCCGAAGATCTCGGGGTCGGGGGTGAAGGTGATGGTGGTGCCGCTGCCGCGCGCGTTGCCCCCCGCCTTCAGCTTCGAGGTGGGCTTGCCGCGGGAGAAGGTCATCTCGTGGTGCTTGCCCTCGCGCTTGATCTGCGCGACCAGCTCCGTCGAGAGCGCGTTCACCACCGAGCTGCCCACGCCGTGCAGACCACCGGAGTGGGTGTAGCCCTTCTTCTCGAACTTCCCGCCGGAGTGCAGCGTGGTGAGGATCACCTCCAGCGCCGACTTCTTGAACTTCGGCATCATCCCCACGGGGATCCCGCGGCCGTCGTCGCTCACCGTGACGGTGGTGCCGTTGCGGTGCAGCGTCACCTCGATGCGGGAGGCGTGCCCGTTCATCACCTCGTCGACGGAGTTGTCGACGATCTCCCACAGCAGGTGGTGGTACCCGTCGGCGCCGGTGCCGCCGATGTACATGCCGGGGCGGAGGCGCACCGGCTCGAGGCCCTCGAGCACCTGGATGTCCGACTCGTCGGATTGCCTGGCTGCCATTTACTTCAGATCGG
>CALNBU010000644.1 GCA_937875615.1 uncultured Archangium sp. | reverse complement strand
GACGAGCACCGCGGCGACGACGCCGACAAGAAGGCGCTGGCCGACGCGAAGAACCTCGCCGAGGGGCTCATCTACACCACCGAGAAGTCGATCGAAGAGTACGCGTCGTTGCTGGGCGACAAGGACAAGGGAGAGATCCAGAGCGATCTCGAGAACCTCAAGAAGCAGCTGAGCACGCTCGACCCCAACCGAATCCGCGACGCCATCAAGCAGCTCGAGGGCAGCGCCTACCGCATCGCCGACGCCATCTACAACGCGGAGTCGAAGAAGTAGTGGTGAGCCCTCCGCTCAGGTTCGACTCCCTCGAAGAGGAGGTGCGGTTCCTCCGCGGACTGGTGGCGGTCCAGCGCCTGGCCGACGAGGTGCTGGAGGACTGCATCGACCGGCAGGTGGGTCTGACGGCGGCGCTCGACGTGTTCCTCACCCAGTGCGCGCGGATGATCCACGCCCGTGGCGCCTTCGTGCAGGTCCACGGCGCCAGCGGGCCGGTGCTGACGCGGGTGTGGGGCAACGAGTACTTCGACGCCTCGCAGTGGGCGAGCTACCGCGGAGCGGTGCCCATGGGAGACGGCCGGACCGTCTTCGTGGCGCAGCTCGACATCGGCAGCATGGCGCTGGGCAGCATCGGCTTCCTGCTGGCGGGGACCTTCGGCGACGGCGGTCCGCACGTCCTGGCGCTGGTGGAGGCGGTGGCGGAGGTGCTGGACACCTCCATCTTGAGCTTCATCGCGCTGTCCGAGGGGCAGAACGCGTTGGATCGGCTCGACTCGCTCTCCGATGCGGGAGATCTCGGCTCTCGTGGACGCCTGGGTCGTTACCAGCTGCTGCACCCGCTGGGCACCGGCGGCATGGCCCAGGTGATGGTGGCGCGCTCGGTCAACCCGGGCGACGTCTCGCGGCTGGTGGCGCTCAAGCGAATCCTGCCGCGGCTGGTGGACGACGAGGTCATCGTGCACCAGTTCCTCGACGAGGCGAAGCTGGGCATGAAGTTGAACCACCCCAACCTCATCACCATCTACGACTTCGGCAACGCCGCTGGCGCGTACTTCATCGCCATGGAGCTGGTGCGCGGAGTCGACCTGGACCTCGTCATCTACTCGCGGCACGGGCTGGCTCCGCCGGAGGTGGTGAGCGCGGTGCTGTGTCAGGCGCTCGAGGGGCTGCACTTCGCGCACGAGCTCAAGACCGACGACGGGAGTCCGCTGGGGTTGGTGCACCGGGATCTCTCGCCCCACAACGTGATGTGCGGCTTCGACGGGCGCGCCAAGGTGTTGGACTTCGGCGTGGCCAAGATGAAGGACCAGCGCACGGTGACGTTGCCGGGCATCGTCAAGGGCAAGCCGCTCTACATGTCGCCCGAGCAGGCCACCGCGGAGCGCATCGACCGCCGCAGCGACCTCTTCTCGATGGGGCTCATCCTCTATGAGGCGCTGGTGGGCCGTCGCGCCTTCGACAAGGGCGACGACACGGCCACCATGGAGGCCATCGTCAACGACACCTTGCCCCGACCGGCGGGCGTGCCGCAGCCGCTGTGGGAGGTGCTGCAGCGCGCGCTGGCCAAGCACGCCAACGAGCGGTTCCGCAACGCCCTGGAGATGGCGGACGCGCTGAGAGAGGCCTCGCCTCCGCTGTCGACGCATGAGCTGGGGACGTTCCTCCAGCAGCGCTTCCCCCGCCGGGTCGCCGACGTGCAGACCTGGGAGAAGCTCCGCGCCTGACGCGCGGTGGAGCATCTCCGCACCAACCTCCCGCACGACGTCCGCGATGGGCCAGGGGCCTGAAATTCCCCGCGGCATGGGCGTTGCTTTGCCGAGGCCTGACGGAGGGGAACGGGTCCTCTCCGCGACCAACAACGGGAAGAGGGCGGGACATGAGCAAGGTGAGCGAGAAGCTGAAGGCGGTGGCGCAGGCGGTGGCGGCCATCGAGAAGCAGTTTGGCCGTGGGGCGGTGATGCAGATGGGCGAGGGCGCGGAGGTGCAGCCGGTGGCGGTGATTCCCACCGGCTCGGTGACGCTGGACCGGGCGCTGGGCGTGGGCGGCCTGCCCCGGGGGCGGGTGGTGGAGATTTTCGGCAACGAGTCGTCGGGCAAGACCACGTTGACGTTGCACGCCATCGCGCAGGTGCAGGCGCAGGGCGGGGTGGCGGCCTTCATCGACGCCGAGCACGCGCTCGACGTGACCTACGCGCGCAAGCTGGGGGTGCGCGTCGAAGAGCTGCTCATCGCGCAGCCGGACACCGGCGAGCAGGCGCTGGAGATTACCGAGCAGCTGGTGCGCTCCGGCGCGGTGGACCTGGTGGTGGTCGACTCCGTGGCCGCGCTGGTGCCGCGCGCGGAGATCGAGGGCGAGATGGGCGACGCGCACATGGGCGTTCAGGCGAGGTTGATGAGCCAGGCGCTGCGCAAGCTGACCGGCGCGGTGGCGCGCAGCGGCACCTGCATCATCTTCATCAACCAGATCCGCATGAAGATCGGCGTGGTGTTCGGGAACCCGGAGACCACCACCGGCGGCAACGCGCTCAAGTTCTACAGCTCGGTGCGCTGCGAGATCCGCCGCGCGGGCAACCTGAAGGAGGGCGAC
The DNA here is from genome assembly GCA_937875615.1 of uncultured Archangium sp. Taxonomy (GTDB): domain Bacteria; phylum Myxococcota; class Myxococcia; order Myxococcales; family Myxococcaceae; genus Archangium_A. Next base: position 7,113 of record CALNBU010000644.1, on the reverse strand, counting down.
CAGGTGGTGGGGAGCCGCACCCGGGTGAAGGTGGTGAAGAACAAGGTGGCGCCGCCCTTCCAGGAGGCCGAGTTCGACATCCTCTACAACCGGGGCATCAGCCGGGCCGGCGAGATCATCGACCTCGGCGTGGCCATGGGGCTCATCGAGCAGTCCGGGTCATTCTTCAAGCTCAACGGCGAGGCCATCGGGCAGGGCCGGGCGCGGGCCATCGAGTGGGTGCGGGAGCACCCGACCGAAGCGGCGCGGCTGTCCGAAGCCATCGTGGGCGCGCCGCGGACCACGGGTGAGAAGGCCGAGGCCGAGGCGGCCTGATGCGCGGCACCTACGGATGGATGTTGGCGCTGGTGTTGGGGTTGATCTGCCTCGACGCCTGCACCAGCCGGCTGCCCCGCAACCCCGGGAGTCCCAGGGCGCGCGCGAGAGAGACGCATCGTCTCTCGGTGCATCGGCCGCCCAGCCCGCCACCGGTCTCTTCGCTGCGCTGAATGACATAAAAAAAGAAGAAGGGCAGGCGCAGCGTGGCGCCTGCCCTTCGTGTGTGAAGCGTCAGCGATGCGCTGTCAGAAGGTCGCTTCGACGCCGACGGTCAGCGCGGCGTCGAGCTCCTTGCGGGCCGGACCACCCACGGCCTGCGGCGGCGCGGAGTCGTAGTTCAGCAGCAGCGAGGTGGCGAGCGAGAGGTTCTGCGTCAGGCGCGCGTTCAGCTTGGTGGTGGAGTTGAGCAGCGTACGGCCGAGGTACGGCGCGAGCACGTAGGGGATGACCTCCAGCTCCTGGCTGAAGCGCACGTACTGGTTGAAGCCCCAGCGGAAGGTCAGCGCGGCGCGCGGCGCGAGGATGGCGGCGCCGTAGAACTCGGTGGGGCCGGGCGTGGGGAAGTACTGGAAGTTGGTCTCGTGACCGGCGCGCACCGAGAGGTCGGCGCGGAGGTACAGCCGCTCCCAATCGCCTTCCTTCTGGTTGAAGAAGGTCATCGCCGCGCCGAGCTCGCCGACGGCGCGCGACTCGACGTTCTTGATGTGGTCGAACTCGCCGAGGGCCTGCGCGAAGATGCCCACGAAGTCGCCGAAGGTGCGGTCGCCGCGCACCGCCAGCGAGGCGCGACGCGCCAGCACGCTGGGCGGCGTCGCGGTGTTGGTGTCGGGGTTGGCGATGCCGTACGCGCCGCTGGCCTTGATGCCGAGCGCCCAGGCGCCCCAGGTGCCGGTCAGCGAGCCGTTGCCGGTCAGCGTCAACGACTGCGTGTTACCGGTGATGTAGGTCAGCCCGGCGCCCACGCTGCCGACCCAGTTGGAGGCCGCCGGTGCATCGGCGGGCGCTGCGGGGGCCGCCGGCGCGAGGTTGTTGGCGATGCGCTCTGCTGCCTCGGCGGCACGCAGCGCGGCCTCCGCCGCCTTCTGCGCCGCTTCAGCGGCCTTCTGTGAGTCCGATGCCGGGCTCGACTCCACTGCGGGGGACTCGGCCACCGGCGTCTCCGCGGCCTGCGCGAGCAACACCGCGGTCAACGTGAATGCGTGCAGCATGTTCTCTCCTCGAGGGTGTAGTGTGACTGCGCGCGGCGAATATGGAGTCGTCCCATTCACCGCAAACAAAAAAGTCCGGCTGTAGCGAATTGCATCGCACCGGGAGTGAGCAAATGGCTGTTCTGAAGTGGGTGCTGGCGATGGTGTTGATGTTGATTGGGTTCGGCGCGCTCGGTTGGAGCGTGCTGACGTCCACCGAGCGGGCGGCGGGGCCGCTCCGTCGCCTCCCCGAGGTCTCGTTGTCTGACTTCACCGGCGCGACGACGGCGCCACCCGCGCCCGCGGCGGACCAACCTCCCGAGGTCATCGACGCAGGCGCCTCGGACGCGCCGCCGAAGAGTGACCAGGCAGAAGGGGTGCTCAACCTCCGGGCCACCGACACCGCCGACGTGTTCGTCGACGGCGCGGCGGCAGGCGGAGCCCCGGTGCTGGGCTTCAAGGTGAAGGTGGGCGCGCACCGGGTGCGCTTCGATTGCTTCGATGAGGCGGGCAACGCGACGCCGGGCGCGGTGCGTACGTTGACCGTGCACGCCGAGCAGGAGGTCGACTTCGAGCACACCTGTCCGTGACGTCGCGAGCGCATGCTAAGGCCGCGCCGTGGCGACGCCCTCCAGACCAGCCTCGCGGGAACCTCGTCGCGGCGACGGTTCGCGCGTGCCCCAGTCGCTGAAGGAGGCGGTCGAGCGCCGGCTCACCTCGCGGGATCTCTACGAGCAGCTGCCCCGCGCGCTGCGCCTGGTGTGGGAGGCAGATCGCCGCAACGCGCTGCTGCTGGCGGCGCTGACGCTGGTGCAGGCCGCGCTGCCGGCGTCCATGGCCTGGGTGGGCAAGCTCATCATCGACGCGGTGGTGCAGGCCTCGACGCAGGCGCTGCCGCGCGAGGTGGTGTGGCGCTACGTGAGCTGGGAGCTGGGCCTGGCGCTGTTGGCGTTGCTCGTGAACCGCCTGCTGGCGCTCTCCCGGGAGCTGCTGCGCGTCTCGCTCGGCAACCTCCTCAACGAGCGCATCCTGGAGAAGGCGCTGACGCTGGAGCTGCGGCACTACGAAGACTCCGAGACGTACGACCTGATGCAGAACGCCCGCCGCGAGGCCAGCTCACGCCCGCTGGCGCTGGCCCTGGACGCGGTGACGGTGGTGCGGCAGCTGCTGGTGCTGTCTTCCTTCGCGGTCCTGCTGTGGAACCTCGCCTGGTGGAGCGCGCTGGTGCTGGTGGTGGCCGCCATCCCCTCGTTCCTGGCGGAGACGCGCCTCTCGTCGGAGCGCTTCCGGCTCTACTCCTGGCGCGCGCCCGAGAGCCGGCGGCTCAGCTACCTCGAGTGGCTCCTCACCCGGGACACCTCGGTGAAGGAGGTGAAGCTGTTCGGCCTGGGGCCGCTGTTCCTCAGCCGCTACCGGGCCCTCTTCGCGAAGTTCCTCGCCGAAGATCGCGCGCTGGCGCACAAGCGCCTGTGGCAGGGCACGCTGTTGGGCGCCTTCTCCCTGGGCGCCTTCTACGTCTGCTACCTCTGGGTGGCCGGGCGGGCGTCGTCGTCGGAGATTTCAGTGGGCGACCTGGTGCTGTACCTCGGCGTCTTCCGCCAGGGGCAGGCGGCCTTCGAGGCGGTGTTGAGCGCGGTGGCCGGCATGTACGAAGACGCGCTCTTCCTCTCGAACCTCCAGCGCTTCTTCGAGTTGCCCACCATCGCCGAGCGGCCGCGCGGGACGCCGGTTTCGTTGCCGCCGGGCCCCCACGCGCTGGAGTTGGAGCACGTCAGCTTCCGCTACCCCGGCAAGAGCGGTTGGGCGCTGGAGGACCTCTCGTTGCAGCTGGCGCCCGGCGAGAAGCTGGCGCTGGTGGGCGAGAACGGCGCAGGCAAGTCGACGCTCATCAAGCTGTTGCTGCGGCTGTACGAGCCGACCTCCGGCGTCATCCGCTACGGCGGCGTGGACCTGCGCGACCTCGACGTGGTCGACCTGCGCGCGCGCATGGGCGCGGTCTTCCAGGACTTCGTGCGCTACCAGTTCAGCGCGGGCGAGAACGTGGGCCTCGGGCGCGCCGAGCGGCTCGACGACCGGGAGGCGGTGGTGGCGGCGGCCCGGGAGCGGGACGCGGTGGTCCACTTCGACGGGGCGCCGACGCGGTCATCGAGGCCCTGCCGCAGGGCTACGACACCATGCTGGGCGGCTGGTTCGAGAAGGGCCAGGAGCTGTCGGGCGGCCAGTGGCAGAAGCTGGCCATCGCCCGGGCCTTCATGCGCGAGGGCGAGGTGCTCATCCTCGACGAGCCCACCGCCGCCATCGACGCCGAGGCCGAGGTGGCGCTCTTCGAGCGCTTCCGCGCGCTGGCGAAGGACCGCACCGCCATCATCATCAGCCACCGCTTCTCCACGGTGCGCATGGCCGACCGCATCGCGGTGCTCGAAGGTGGACGCCTGGTGGAGCTGGCCAGCCACGAGGCGCTGCTCCAGCAGGGCGGCCGCTACGCCCAGCTCTTCACGCTCCAGGCGCAGGGCTACCGCTGAAGCGCTGAGGGCCTTGCGCGCGCCGCCCTCAGACTTCTGAGACCGCTCCGGTCCTCGCACCGCGTAACTCCGCGAGAGGCGGCGGCCGGAAGCTGGCGCGGACTTCGCAGAGCGTCTGCGGTCATGACCATGCTCTTCGTATTGTTGTTGGCTGCTGCGCCGGGTGAAGCCGAGGTAGCGCGTGTTCAACATCACCTCCGGGGCGCCGAGGCGCTGCTGGCGAGCCGCGACGTGAGCGCGCTGACGGCCTCGCAGCAGGCCAACCGCAGGCTCAATGCCCAGCGGCTCCAGGCGTACCGGGAGGCCGGCGTCTTCCCGAAGAACCGGCAGCAGCCCGGGCGCACCCCGGTGTTTCGTGATGAAGACGGGACGCGCTGCGCGGTGGGCGAGCTCCTGTGGCAGTCGGGGGAGACGGCGCTGGTGCAGCGCATCGCCGCCACCCGCAACCTGGCCACCATCCACCAGCTCGCAGACGAGCCGGGGCTCGCGGACTGGCTCGTGCAGCAGGGCCTGACGCTGGAGGAGGCCGCGCGCATCCAGCCCGGCTACGACTTCATGTCCTTCGAGGTGGTCACGCCCGTCTATACGAACGTCGCGGTGGGGGCGTGCTCTCCGCCGGTGACGCTCAGGCCCGGCCCCGCGTCGAGCGGGCCTCAGGCTGCCAACGTCACCGTCACGCCGGCCGAGGTCACGCTGTACCAGGACGCCGCCTGCGAGGTGCCGCTCCCGTTGAACCGGCAGGTCAGCACCGATGGCTCGTTGTTCTTCGTCGCGCCGTCGTCCGGGAACGTGACCATCGAGCTGTCGAACCAGGGCAGCCAGGTGACGCAGGTGCACCGGGTGCTGGCGGAGGGTGAAGATGCAGGGACGCCTGCCGACGGAGGTCACGTGCTGCACGCAGGGCACGGTGAGGTGGGGTGCGCGGTCGCCCCGGCGTCGTCGTGGGCGCTGTTGGCGCTCTGCCTGACCGCCGCGTGGCGTCGCCGACGCGCCAGTTGACGGGCTGCGGCGCGCGGCCCGGCGCGTTGTTAAGCAGCGGCCGGTGTCTGCCGCGGAAGAGAGACAGGGCGTGTTGTACGGGTTGGCGGCCTACGCCATGTGGGGCCTGTTCCCGCTCTACTGGCCGCTGCTCAAGCCGCTGGGGGCGCTGGAGTTGCTGGCGCACCGCGTGGTGTGGTCGCTGGTGGTGTTGGTGGTGTGGTTGGTCGCCGCGCGCAAGCTGCGATGGATGCGGCAGGTACCGGCGGCGAAGCTGGGGGGGCTGGCGCTCGCCTCGGTCCTCATCTCCTGCAATTGGCTGCTCTACATCTGGGCGGTGAACACCGGCCACGTGGTGGAGACCTCGCTGGGCTACTTCATCAACCCGCTGATGTCGGTGGCGCTGGGGGTGGTGGTGCTGGGCGAGCGGCTCCGGCGCGCGCAGGCCGTCGCCCTCGCGCTGGCCGCGGTGGCGGTGTTGGTGTTGACGGCCGACTACGGCCACCTGCCGTACATCGCGCTGGGCCTGGCGCCCACCTTCGCGCTCTATGGGTTGGTGAAGAAGCGGGTGGCGCTGGGGGCGGTGGAGTCGCTCAGCTTCGAGACCGCGCTGCTGGCGTTGCCGGCGTTGGCCTACCTGGGGTGGCTGCACGCGGCGGGCGAGGACGGAGCGCAGGCGCTCTCACCCCTGCGCGTGATGCTGCTGTTGGGGGCAGGGCCGGCCACGGTGCTGCCGCTGGTGTGCTTCGGCGCGGCGGCCAATCGGGTGCCGCTGCGCACCCTGGGGCTGCTGCAGTACGTGGCGCCCTCGATGCAGTTCCTCATCGGGGTGGTGGTCTTTCGCGAGGCGATGTCGCCCGGCCGGTGGCTGGGCTTCTCTCTCATCTGGCTGGCGCTGGTGTGGTTCGTCGCCGAGGGGCTGTGGGTGGCGCGTCGTCGCGCCGTCGCTCACCAGAACGCGTAGCTGAGGGTGCCGGTCGCCGTGAAGCCCGGGGCGGGCGGCACCAGGTTGCCCTGCGGCGTGAGGTAGTACGAGGGCTGTGTCGAGAAGCCCGGCGCGAGCTCTATGCCCAGGATGACGCCCGAGCGGGCCACGGCGCCCACCGCGCGGGCCCCGCTCAGGGCGAAGGCCATCCGCACCGGGAACATCATGCCCACGAAGGGTGAGGTGGTGAGCACGAAGCTCACCGGAACCCAGAAGGTGAAGCCGAGCCCGAGACCGGCCGACACCACGTCGTTGAACTGCCACTCGAAGTGCGCGGTGCCGACGCCGGAGAAAGAGAAGCCCAGCGAGCCGGCCATGGCCCGGAGGTAGAGGGAGGCCCGGTCGGCCACCACCATGCCCAGTTGGCCGCCGGCCAGCGCGGCGAGGGAAAAAGAGGTGGAGACGCCGAAGGAGAGGCCGACGTCAGCCCCGCCTCGCACCCGCACCTGCTGCCGGACCGCCGGAACCTCTTCCGGCGGAAGCCCGGGTGCTCCGCGGCCGTCGTCGCTGCCCAGAGACAGCAGGAGGACGGCCAGCGGAATCACGGGATGTAGACGCTGTTGAGCACCAACCGCCCGCCGCCGGTGGCCGTCGCCGGCGTATAGGTGCACGGGCCACCGCCGGTCGGGAAGCTGACCTGGCCCACCACCCACAGCTCCTTGTTGACGGAGGTGATGTTGGTCTCGGTGGCAGTGAGCGCGCCGCCGCAGAACACCCGGACAGTGGTGGTGAGCGGGTTGTTGTTGGACGCGCCGGAGTAGGTGTGCACGCCGACACCGTAGTTGATGGCGGTCTGCGGCGAGTTGATGCGCTGGTTCTCGGGACCGCCGCCGTAGGTGCAGTTGGCGCCGGCGCTGACGCAGTCGCGGTCGAGGAACGGATTGTCGGCGGTGCCGGGCGCGCCCCACTCCTGGGTACGGCCGGTGCCGTACGTCCAGTTGTTGCACCACGTGGAGTGGGTCCAGGGCACGGAGTTGGTGATGGCGCCGCCGTTGGGGTGCACCACCTGGAGGTCGAGGTCACCGGTGATGACATTGCCCGGGCCCGCAGGCTGGCCATCGTTCCAGGTCAGCTCCACCCAGAAGTCGCCGTTGGGCAGCACGGTGAAGATCGGAAGAGCGTC
>CALNBU010000643.1 GCA_937875615.1 uncultured Archangium sp. | reverse complement strand
CCGGCCCATCACGCCCTGCAGCTCGGGGAACTCCCCCACCATGCCGGTGTTGAGGTCGGCCTTGCAGAGGGTGGCCGCGCGCTCCACCGTCGCCAGCGCCGCGTCGTGGCCGGTGTGCTTCGCGAACCACACCGCCAGCGCCCGGATGCGGTCGCTCTTCTCGGCCATGGAGCCGAGCCTGTCGATCCACGAGCGCCGGGCCAGCTTCGGAAGCCGATCGGCCAGCGTCGAGCGGCGGTCTTCGTCGAAGAAGAACCGGCCGTCGGTGAGGCGGGCGCGGAGCACGCGCTCGTACCCCTTCACCGAGAGCTGCTCGTCTCGCACCGGCGTGTTGGACACCGCGATGAAGCGCGGGAGCACCTTCCCGGCGCCGTCCACCAGCGAGAAGTAGCGCTGGTGGCTCTTCATCTCCTGCACCAGCACCTCTGGCGGCAGGTCGAGGTGCCGCGCCTCGAAGGTGCCCACCACCGGGCAGGGCAGCTCCACCAGGTTCAACACCTGCTCCACCAGCGCCTCGTCTTCGAGGACCTGGCCGCCGGCGCGCCTGGCGGCCTCGGCGATGCGCGTCGTCAACAGCGCGCGGCGCTTGTCGAGATCCGCCACCACCTGCGCCCGCTCCAGCGCCGCCTCGTAGTCGCCGGCCGCGGCGAGCGTGATGGCCCCCGGCGAGAGGAAGCGGTGGCCGCGCGTCTGCCGGTCGCTCTTGACGTCGGAGTAGACGAGCGGCACCACCTCGCCGCCCAGCAGCGCGACGATCCACTGGAGCGGACGCCCGAAGCCCTGCTCCACGTCACCCCAGCGCATCTGCTTGGCGAAGTTGATCTTCCGCAGGCAGACGTTCAGCACCTCGGGCAGCAGCTCGAAGACGCGGCGGCCCTTCTCTTCCACGGTGGCCGCCAGGTACTCGCCCTTCGGCGTGGTGACCCGCTTGAGCTGCTCCACCTTCAGTCCGAGCCCCTCCGCGAACTTGATGGCTGGCGTCTTGGGGGTGACGCCATCGGCCTCGAAGGCCGCGCGCACCGAAGGCCCCTGCACGTCCTTGACCACGTCGTCGGTCTTCTCGACCACGCCCGCCACCAGAATGGCCAGACGCCTCGGCGTGCCGAAGCGGCGCACCTCTCCGTGGCGGATGTTGAGCGCCGCGGCCTGCTCGCGGAAGTTGCGCTCGATGTCCTCGAGGGCCGGCGTCACGAAGCGCGCCGGCAGCTCCTCGGTGCCGAGCTCCAGCAGCAGCTCAACCACGGGAGGCCTCCTTCTTCTTCTCTTCCTTCTTCTCGAAGGACACCGTCTGCCACCAGTCGGAGGCCGCCTTGCCCTCGTGCCTGGGCAGTTGCTCGCCCACCGTCCATCCGGTCTTGCACAGCGGCCAGCCCAGCTTCTGACGGACCTTGAGGTAGCCCTCCGCGCAGAGCGCCGCGTTGTCGCGCACCCGCTTGATGTAGCCCGCGCGATCGGTCACCGAGATGGCGCCGCGCGCGTCGAGGAGGTTGAAGGCGTGGCTGCACTTGAGCGCGTAGTCGTAGGCGGGCAGCGGCAGGCCCTTCTCCACGATGAGGCGCTTGCACTCTGCTTCGTAGCTGCGGAAGAGCATCTCCAGCTGCTCCGCGTCGGACTCGTGCAGCGCGTACTCCGACATCTCCACCTCGTTCCGGTGGAAGATCTCGCCGTACTTCACGCCCTTGACCCACTCCAGGTCGTACACGTTCTCCACGCCCTGGAGGTACATGGCGATGCGCTCGAGGCCGTAGGTCAGCTCCGCCGCCACCGGCTTGCAGTCGAAGCCGCCGCACTTCTGGAAGTAGGTGAACTGGGTGATCTCCATCCCGTCGCACCACACCTCCCAGCCGAGGCCCGAGGCGCCCAGGGTCGGCGACTCCCAGTCGTCCTCCACGAAGCGGATGTCGTGCGACATCGGGTCGATGCCGAAGGCGCGGATGGAGTCGAGGTAGAGTTCCTGCACGTTCTTGGGCGCGGGCTTGAGCAACACCTGGAACTGGTGGTGCTGGAACAGCCGGTTGGGGTTCTCTCCGAAGCGGCCGTCGGCCGGGCGCCGCGAGGGCTGCACGTAGGCCACGTTCCATGGCTCGGGCCCGAGCGCACGGAGGAAGGTCATCGGCGCCATGGTGCCGGCGCCCACCTCGAGATCATAGCCCTGGGTGACGATGCAGCCGAGCTTCGCCCAGTGGTTCTGCAGCGTCAGGAGAAGGTCCTGAAAGTACATGACGCGCCGCCTCTTACAGCAATCGCGCCGCCGTGCCTCAAGAAGTAGCGGGCGCCCTCACCGCTCGAAGAGCGCCCCGGACCAGGTCAACTCCGAGCCCACCACGCCCAGCGCCAGCCGCTCGCCCAACGCCGGGGAGTCCCAGTGCTCGCTCAGCACCGACGGCGCGCCCGAGGCGCCGACGTTGCCGCGCCGGTCGACGTTGTAGAAGTGTTTCTCCGCCGGCACCTCACAGCGGCGCGCGACGGCCTCCAGCATCCGCAGGTTCGCCTGGTGCCCGATGAACGAGGGCCGCTCCACGAGCCCCTCGCTGAGCGCCTCGTAGAGCTCGGTGGTGCGCTTGACCGCGAACTTCTGCACCTCCGCGCCCTGCTGGGTGAAGTGGCCAATGCGGGGCACCTTCACCTTGTCCGCGCCCGACGGGTCTCCCTTGAGGTAGGTGCGGGAGATCCGCCACTTCCCGGGGACGCGCGGCGAGACGATGGTGGCCGTGGAGCAGTCGCCCCAGAGCACGCAGGAGCTCCTGTCGCCGTAGTCCACCACCCGGGTGGAGTTCTCCGGGTTCACCAGCATGATGAAGTCCGGCAGCTTCTCCGGGCGCATGGCCTCGATGAAGTACAGCTGACTGGCGAAGCTGGAGCACGCCGAGGACACGTCGAGCGCGGGGCCGTCGATGTCCAGTTGCTCCGCCACCCGGTTGGCCTCCGCCGGGATGCACTCGTCGGGCGAGCAGCACCCGGAGAGCACCATGCCGATGTCGCTCGCCTTCAGGCCGGCGCGCGCCAGCGCCATGCGCCCCGCCTCCGCGCCCGTCTGCGCGTTGCTCATGGTCGCCGCCTCCATGGCGGCCCGCACGTCGCGGTTCTTCGTGCTCCGGATGTAGTCGAGCGGCAGCACCGTGTGGCGGCTGTGGATGCCTACGCGCTCGAGAATCCACGTGTCATTGGTGCCGATGTCCAATGACTCGAGGAAGGCGTTGTCGATGATCTGCGGCGGGTGAAAGTGCCCAATCGCATGAAGATGCAGCACGGAAGACTCCACTTGGATGACAGTCGAAAGGTGCAACTAACCAGTCACTACGCCGCCGGTAGTGCAAATCGACAGAACATTTTCATGGCTCTCGTTTTGCCCCCCAGCCGCGAACGTCTACCCCAACGACTTGAGGAGCTCCCGGGCGATGACCAGCCGCTGAATCTCGGAGGTTCCTTCGTAGATGGTCTGCACCCGCGCGTCCCGGAGGTAGCGCTCCACCGGGAACTCGTCGATGTACCCGTAGCCCCCGTGGAGCTGGACGGCCTTGTCGCACACCCGGTTCGACATCTCCGAGGCGAAGAGCTTGGCCATCGAGGCCTCGCGCGTGAAGGGGAGCTTCCGCTCCTTGCGCGACGCGGCGCGGAGCGTCAGCAGCTCGGCGGTCTGCTGCTGGGTGTGCATGTCGGCGAGCATGAAGCGGAGCGCCTGGAACTCACCGATGGGCTGTCCGAAGGCCCGGCGCTCCTTGACGTACTTCACCGACGCCTCCACCGCGGCGCGCCCCACTCCGCACGCCTGCGAGGCGATGCCCACCCGGCCTCCGTCGAGCGCCACCATGGCCAGCTTGAAGCCGTCGCCCAGGCGGCCCAGCAACGCGCCCTCGGGGACCTCGCAGTTCTCGAAGATGAGCGGCACGGTGTTCGAGCCCCGGAGGCCCATCTTGTCTTCGGCCCGCCCGAGGTGCAGCCCGGGCGTCCCGCCCTCGACGATGAAGCACGAGAGGCCCTTGTTGCCGTCGTTGGAGGTGCGGGCCCAGACGATAATCACCCCGGCGTGCGCGCCGGAGGTGATCCACTGCTTGGTGCCGTTGATCACCCACCGGTCACCCTTGCGCTGCGCGGTGGTGTACCCGGCGCCGGGATCCGAGCCCGCGTGTGGCTCGGAGAGCGCGAAGGCGCCGGCGACGGCCTCGCCGCTGGTGATGCGCGGCACGAAGGTCTCGCGCTGCGCGTCGGTGCCGAACGCCACCACCAGCTCCGCCACCATGTTGGTGACCGCCATGCCCACCGACGTCGACGCGCAGGCGGCGGAGATCTCCATCATCGCCAGCGAGTAGGCCACCACGCCCGCCTCGGCGCCGCCATACGCCGCGGGCACGTTGATCCCCAGCAGGCCCAGCTGCGCCATCTGTCGGTAGACCTCCGCGGGGAAGCGCTCGTGGCGGTCGGTCTCTCTCGCGCGCGGCGCCACCACCTCGGTCGCGAACTTCCGCGCGGTGTCGCGGATCAATCTCTGCGTCTCTGACAGCTCGAAGTCCACGTCAGTGCACAGCCTTGAGGTTGAAGGGGAACTCGATGGGCTGGTCCTTCTGGTCGGACGGCCTGGGGAAGCTCATGGTGGAGATGACCGCCACCACGCAGTCGTGCAGCCCCGGATCTTTGAGCGCGCTGCCCTTCCTGTTCACCTTCGCTGACTTCACGATGCCGTCCGGGGTGATGATCCAGTTGGTGAGCAGCCGGCCCTCCGGCGCCTTCTTCACCTTCACCCCCGCCAGGTACTCCTCGTAGCAACCCTGAATCCTCGGCTGGTAGTGCGCCACCACCATGCGGATCGACTCCGGCGAGAAGGGGAGCTTCGAGACGTCTGGGCCGTCGCCGCCATCCGGCGTGGTCACGGCGTCCTTGACCAGCCCCTTCATGGTCTCCGAGGACGCGGGCGGCGGATCAGCGGCGAGGACCATCGACACGGCGAAGGCGACGAGCATGTTCACTCCTTGAGCAGGTGGGCGGCGATGACGATGCGCTGGATCTCAGAGGTGCCCTCGTAGATCTCGGTGATGCGCGCGTCGCGCACGTGGCGCTCGGCGTCCATCTCCTTCGAGTAGCCCATGCCGCCGAAGATCTGCAGCGCCTCGTTGGTCACCCGCCGCGACATCTCCGAGGCGTAGAGCTTGGCCATGGAGGCCTGGGAGGTGTAGCGCACGCCCTGG
>CALNBU010000642.1 GCA_937875615.1 uncultured Archangium sp. | reverse complement strand
AGCCCGTCGCGGCGCTGAAGCCAGCGGCCCCCGCGCCGGTGGCCGCCGCTGCGCCGAGGCGAGGCGTCATCAGCATGACGGAGGTGTTGTCCAAGGCGGGCGAGGTCCGCGCCAGCGACGTGCACCTGCACTCGGGTGGCCCGCTGCTGATGCGCGTGGGCGGGGAGCTTCGGGAGACGAAGACCGGGCAGCTCTCGCCCGACGACATCGAGCGGATGATCTCCGAGGTGCTCTCGCCCGACGAGATGGCGCAGCTGCGCGAGTCGCTCGACTACGACACCGCACTGGTGCTGCCCGACATCGGCCGCTTCCGCGCGTCGTTCTACAAGCAGCAGCGCGGCTTCGACGCGGTCTTCCGCCCCATTCCGAAGGAGCCGCCGACGCTGGCCGAGCTGGGCCTGCCCACCAGCCTCGCCAGGCTCGCCGACTTCCATCAGGGGTTGATCCTCTTCACCGGGCCCGCGGGCTCCGGCAAGTCTTCGACGTTGGCGGCCATCGTCAACATGCTCAACGAGTCCCGCCAGGACCACATCATCACCGTCGAAGATCCCATCGAGTACGTCTACGGCATGAAGAAGTGCGTGGTGAACCAGCGCCAGGCGGGCAAGCACACCCAGAGCTTCGCCAACGCGCTCAAGGCCGCGCTGCGCGAAGACCCCGACATCATCGTCATCGGTGAGCTCAGGGATCTCGAGACCATCTCGCTGGCCATCACCGCCGCCGAGACGGGCCATCTGGTGCTGGGCACGCTGCACACCAACAACGCCATCCGCACCATCAACCGCGTGCTGGACGTCTTCCCGCCCAAGCAGCAGTCGCAGATCCGCGCGATGGTGTCGGAGTCGCTGCGCGCGGTGGTGAGCCAGCGGTTGATCCCCACCGCCGACGGGCAGCGCCGCATTCCGGCCCTCGAGGTGCTGTACGTGAAGCCCTCGGTCTCGAACCTCATCCGCGAAGAGAAGACGTTCCAGATTCGCTCCATCATGCAGACCGGCCGCGCCGACGGGATGATGTTGCTCGACGACTCCATCGCCGAGCTGGTGAAGAGCGGGCAGGTGACCAAGGAGGTCGCCCGCCGCTTCTGTGAAGACCCCAAGCGCTTCGCCTGAAGGAAGTCATGGCCCGACTCGACGTGCTGTTCTCGAAGCTCAAGGAAACC
>CALNBU010000641.1 GCA_937875615.1 uncultured Archangium sp. | reverse complement strand
ACTACGGCCGCAGCAAGGGGCAGCCGGTGGCCGGCGCCTCGCGGCAGGACCTGGAGTTCTACGCCAACGGCGCGCGGCGCTCCCTGAGCGACCCCTCGAAGGCGCGCTGGCACGACAAGGAGCGCGAGCTGCTGGCGGCCATCGAAGCGGAGCTGGCGCGGCAGGAGGGCGGCGGTGGTGACTCCGACGTCGGCGGCCCCGACGACTCGCACATCCCTCCGCCGGGCGACGACGACGCGCCGTTCTGAGGTGGGCGCGCGTCATGAGTGACTCCGAAGGCAGCGACAAACGGCGACACCCGCGCACGCCGCTCAACGTGTTGGTGCAGTACCGCTTCGACACCTTCGAAGACTTCCTCGCGGAGTACTCGCTCAACATCTCGCCTGGCGGCATCTTCATCTGCACCGACGAGCCGCGCCCCGAGGGGGCGGTCATCTACCTGCTCTTCACCCTGCGCGACGGCAGCCGGCTCATCGAGGGCATGGGGCGGGTGGTGCGCGTCAACCCGCCGGGCGACGGCGCGCGGCCAGCGGGCATGGGCGTGGAGTTCCTCAACTTCGATGAGGAGTCGATGGCCCTCATCGCCGACATCTGCGCGCGCCGCGCCCCGCCCCGGAGCTGACGGTTGACGCTGCGCGCGCGCCTGCTGCTGGCCTTCCTGGTCCCGGCGCTGCTGGTGCTCTCGGTGGGCGGCTTCCTGCTGTACCGCGCCAGCCGCGCGGCGCTCGAAGAGGAGCTCGGTCGCTCGCTCGCCGCGGTGGCCGCCACCATGGCCGCGGACCTCAAGGCGGAGCGGGTGCTGTCCATCGAGGCCGGCGACGAGTTGGGCGAGGGCAGCCGCACCTGGCGCAGCCTCCACGCGCAGCTCTCGCTGGTGCAGCAGCGCACGCGGGTGCGGCGCATCTTCGTGGTCGACGCCGAGCGCCGGGCGCGCCTCGACGTGGGCGGCTCGCTCCAGCCCGGCACCGAGGCAGTGGAGCTGCTGCGCGACGCGGCGGAGGTGGAGCGCGCCTTCTCCGGGCGGCCCTCCTCGAGTCAGGTGCTCTTCGAGGGCAACGACGGGGTGCTCTACAAGACCGGCTACGCGCCGCTGTTCGACGGTGAGGCGGTGGTGGGCGTGGTGGCGGTCGAGGGGAGCGCCGCCTTCTTCGGGCCGCTGCGCCGTCTGCGCAACGCCTTCGTGGGGTTGGCGCTGCTGACGCTGTTGCTGCTGGCCGTCGCCGCGGGCCTCACCGGGCGGGCGCTGGCGGCGCCGCTGGAGCGCATGGTGCGCGCGGCGCTGCGCATCGGCGGCGGCGACCTCACCACGCCGGTGAAGGTGGCCGGGCCGAGAGAGCTCGGCATCCTGGCCCGGGAGCTGGAGGCGATGCGGCTCAAGCTGGAGAGCCGCGACACGCAGCTCAAGCTGATGCTGGGCGGGGTGGCGCACGAGGTGAAGAACCCCCTGGGCGGGATGGAGCTCTTCGCGGGGTTGCTCGACGAGGAGCTGCGCGGTGAGCGGCCAGACCTGACGGAGGGCCGCGCGCACCTCGAGCGCATCCGCCGCGAGCTGCAGTACCTCAAGCGCATCGTCGACGACTTCCTCGCCTTCGCCCGGGAGCAGCGCGTCTCCCTCGCCGACCCCTCCGCGGTGGAGCTGCTCCAGTCGTCGGCGCGTCACCTCGCGGGGGAGGCCTCCGCGCGCGGCGTGCAGCTGGCGGTGCACGCCGAGGCGGCCACGCTGCGCGTCGACGCCAGCCTCCTCACCAGCGCGCTGGTGAACCTGGTGAAGAACGCGGTGCAGGCCAGCCCGGCCGGCGCGGCGGTCTCGCTGTCGGGGCGCGTGCTCGCCGACGGCTACGAGGTGACGGTGCACGACGCGGGGTCGGGAATCCCCGCGGAGCTTCAACCCCGCATCTTCGAGCCCTTCTTCACGACGCGGGAGCAGGGCACGGGTCTCGGGCTGCCGCTGGCGAAGAAACTGGTAGAGGCCAACCGCGGCGCGCTCTCGCTGAAGTCCTCGCCCGGGTCCACTACCTTCACGCTGTCGCTGCCCCTGGAGTCCTGACGGATGACCTCTCCTGCCTGTGTCCTGCACCCCGACCAATACGCCGGCTCCACCTGTCCGCGCTGCGGCAACTTCACCTGCGGCACCTGCAACCCCGACGGGCGCACACAGTGCCCCTCGTGTCGCGCGCTCCAGGCCGACACCCAGCGCGCCGACGTGCCCTGGGAGCGCCGGGCCGAGCTGGGGCTGCCCGCCGCCTTCTGGGCGCAGCTCACGTCGACGTTGCTCTCGCCGGGCCGCTTCTGGAAGACGGTGCGCCGCGACCGGCCGGGCAACGAGGCCTTCTTCTTCGCGTGGCTGGTGTCGGCCGTGGCCAACCTCGCCTCGGTCCCCTTCAACGCGTTCAACATCTGGGTGCAGGGCGAGCAGCTGCGGGAGCTGTTCGACCTCATGCTGTCACGCAACGACACCACCGCCCTCCTGGAGCTGCTCTTCGCGCACCCCGTGCTCTCCTCGTTGGTGTTGGCGGTGTGGGGCGTGTTGATGTTCCCGGTGTCATTCTTCCTCATGGCGGGGCTGGTGCACCTGGGCTGCATCCTCGCCGGCATAAGGAACCACCCGCTGGGGGTGACGGTGCGCGCGGTGGGCTACGGCTCCGCGGGGAACGCGCTGCTGGCCATCCCCTTCGTGGGCTTCCTGGGCGCGTTCTATACGTGGGCGCTCTGGGTGTGGGGCGTCAAGGAGCTGCAGCAGGGCAGCACCGGGCGCTCGGTGGTGGCGGTGTTCTGGTGGATGCTGTTGGTCTGTTGCTGCTCGACGCTGGCGGTGGGCGCGGTGGCGGTCTGGGCCTTCTCGATGGTGCGTGGGGTGCACTGATGCTGCGACGGGTGTGGCCGCTGCTGTTCTG
>CALNBU010000640.1 GCA_937875615.1 uncultured Archangium sp. | reverse complement strand
GCACCACGCGCTGGCGCGCCTGCTGAAGACGAAGCTGGGGGAGCCGGTGCGCGCACGGGAGCACCTCGAGGCCGCGCTGGCGCTCGACCCCCGCGACACCGTCGCCCTCGACGAGCTGCTGCCGTACTTCCGCGCGTCGGGCCGCGCCGCCGAGCTGGCCGACGCCTGCGAGAAGGCCGCCGCGGTGCTGGACGAGCCCGCGCGCCGCGCCGCGCTGTGGGCGGAGGCCGGCGAGCTCTACCGGGGCCGTCTCAACCAGCCTGACCGCGCCGAGCGGCTGCTGACCCAGGCGATGGAGGCGGACCCGCGAAACCGCGCCGCGCTGGAGGGCCCGCTGGGCAAGCGCGACGGCGCGCAGCTCTGCCGCTGCCTGGAGGCGCTGGCGCAGCTGGCGGAGGACCCCGGGGAGCGCGCGCGGCACTATCGCCGGCTGGTGGTGGCGGCGAGGGACCTCGCCTTCGACCTCGACGCCGCGGTGCGCGCCGCGCGCGAGGTGCTCAAGCTCGAGCGCGATGACCTGCCGGTGCTGGGCGAGCTCACCGCGTTGGAGCGCCGCCGCAGCGACATGGCGGGCCTGGCCTGGGCCCTGGAGCGGCGCGCGCGGGTGGCGGAGCAGGGGGGCGACAAGCGCCTCGCCGCCGCCGCGCTCCGCGAGCTGAGTCAGGTGCTGGACCAGCGGCTGGGTCGCACCGGCGAGTCGCTGGTGGCGCTCGAGAAGGCGGCGCGCCTCTTCCCCGAGGTCAACACCCTGCTGGAGTTGGCCACGTTGTCGCTGCGGGTGGAGCGGCCGCTCAACGCCCGCCGCGCGCTGGAAGACGTGTTGGCGTTGCTCCCCCGGCACGCGCCGCCCGAGAAGCTGGCCGAGGTGCGGGCCCGGCTGGGTCGCGCCTGTGAGCAGCTGGGCGACAAGGACGCCGCGAAGGAGAACTACGCGCTGGCCTTCCCGCTCCGGCGGCTCGACGACGAGCTGGCCGCGCGGCTGGAGGCGCTCTACGCAGAGGACGGCGCCACGCGCGAGCTGACCGACCTGTGGGCCGCGCGCGCGCAGGCGCTGCTGCAGGCGGGTCGCGGCCAGGACGCCGCGCCGCTGTTCTTCAAGTCTGCGCAGACGCAGCTCCAGACGGGGGACGCGCAGGGCGCCATCCTGCGGCTCAACGCGGCCCTCGACGCGGCGCCCACCGGCGCGCTGGCGGGCGAGGTGCTCGAGGCGTTGGCCAGACAGGAAGAGAGCCGCGGCGCGCTGCAGGAGGCCGCGCGCCTGTACGGCCGTCGCGCCGGGCTCGCCGCCGAGCCCTCGGAGGCCGCGCGCTGGTACTTCCGCGCGGCGGTGCTCACCCGCGACACGCCGCGCGAGCAGCAGTTCCTCTCCGCGTCGCTGGAGAACGACCCGGGCTTCATCCCCGCCCGGTTCCGCCGGGCGGAGCTGGTGGAGGCCACCAACCCGCGCGAGGCGCTGGTCGACTTCGAGGCGGTGCTCAACGCGGGCGTCGGCTCGCTCGACGAGCTGGGGCAACCCATCGACGCTCCGTCGCTCACGCGGCGCGCCGCCGCCGCCGCCCTCAAGGCCGGGCACTACGACGCCGCGCGCCGGCTGTTCTCGAAGTACACCGCGCTCAAGCCAGAGGACCTCGACGCGCAGCTGGAGCTGGCGAAGCTGCACCGCCGCGCCGGCGCGTTGGAGCCGCTGGTCGACCTGCTGGGCGAGCTCTGGCCCCGACTCACCGGCGCCGCGCGGCAGGAGACGCGCCGCGAGTATGCCGAAGGCGCTCTGTCGTTGGGCCGCACCGCGTCGGCGCTCGAGGCGCTGCGCGCGATGCTGGTCGACGAGCCCCACCACGAGTGGGCCGCGAGCCGGCTGCTGGCGCTGCTGCCCAACGACGAGGCCCACGTCAGCGAGCGCCTCGACCTGCTCACCCGGCTGGTGGGCGCCGCGCAGGGCGAGGCGCGCGCCGAGCTGCTCACGCGTCGCGCGGAGCTGCGCCGGGTCTCAGGAGACCTCGCGGCCGCGCGTGGAGACCTCGCCGAGGCTGCGGGCCTCTCCACGAATCCGGTGCCGTTGCTCCGCACGTTGGCCGAGCTGGCGCGCCAGTCGGGCGAGGAAGCGGCGGAGCTGGCGGCGCTCCGGCAGGTGCTCCAGCACTCCGCCGCCGATGACGCGGTGGTGGCCGCCGCCGCCGAGCGCCTGATGGCCATCGCCCGGGGCCGTGCGGGCGCCGGCGACGTGCCGCGGGCCATCGAGGCCTTCGAGACGCTGGTGAAGTTGCCGCTGCCCGCCGCGGAGCGCACCGAGGCCTGGCTGGGGTTGGCGCAGGTGGCGCGCGGCGCGGGTGATGGCCGCCGCGCCGAGGCC
>CALNBU010000639.1 GCA_937875615.1 uncultured Archangium sp. | reverse complement strand
CAAGCGCGAAGGCGGCTCGCTGTGGGTGGCCACGGCGGGGAACTACGGCTCGACGTTGGCGTCGTTGCACGCACAGGCGCTGCTGCCTCCGTGGGAGGAGCGGCTGACGGACGCGCGCACGGTGTCAGACACCACCGGGACCATGGGCGACGAGCACTCCGCGGTCACCGCGGAGCTCTCGCTGGCCCTGGAGTTCAGCCGCGACGTGCTGGGCGTCTTCGTGGTCGACGCGCAGCTGACGCCGCTGGCGGCCATCACCCGCGGCGGGGTGGGGCTCGAGTGGTGTCTCTCGCTCATCGCCCGGCGCGCGCCGCTGCTGACGTCGATGCCCGCCGAGTCTGCGCCCAGCGCCAACTATCCCGAGCGCCGGCTGGTGACGGGCGAGTCGGGGGTGTGGTGCTTCGGCGCGGAGCTGCAGCGTCAGTCGGTGTGGGTGGTGACGCGCCGGGAGGCGCTCCAGGGCCTCGGCTGGGCCTGCCTCACCACGCTGGTGCGCGGGCTGACCCGCAACGAATACATGAGGGAGTTGCTGTGAGCGACGCGCTGTTGACCCTCGACGGCTTCGGCGTGGCCTTCGGCGCGCAGACGGTGCTCTCGTCGGTGACGCTGTCGTTGCCGCGCGTGGGCATGACCAGCCTGGTGGGCCCCGCTGGCTCCGGCAAGTCGACGCTGCTGCGGACGCTCTCCGGGTTGAACGAGGCGCAGCCACAGCTGGTGACCTGGGGGAGCGCGACCTTCGATGGCGCGGCGCTGCGCGGAGAGAAACCGCAGCCTGGCGCCACGCGCTCCGGCGTGGGCGTGGTGATGCAGCACGCGAAGTTCTTCATCGCGTCCATTCGGGAGAACCTGGTGTCGGGGCTGCCGGATCGCGCGCGCTGGGGCCAGCCGGAGCAGACGCGCCGGGTGCGCGAGGCGCTGGTGGCCAACGGGCTGGAGTCGCTGGTGGAGCGCCTCGACGACGACGTGGTGTCGCTCCCGGTGGGCGTGCAGCGGCGCCTGGCGATGGTGCGCGCGCTGCTGGCGGAGCCCCTGCTCCTGCTCGCGGACGAGCCGACGGCGGGGCTGGACGACGAGGGCGCGGAGGCGTTGGTGGCGCTGCTGCAGCGGCAGGCGCTGGAGCGCAGCGTGTTGTTCGTGACCCATCACCAGGGGTTGGCCCGCGCGGCCGGAGGCACCACGGTGTTGCTGGCGGGCGGCTATGTCCGGGAGATTTCCCCGGCGGCCCGCTTCTTCGTCGAGCCGGCCACGGAAGACGGGAAGAGCTACCTGCGCACCGGACGGTGCCCGGAGGTCAGCCCCGACGCGTCGGAGGAGGTGCTCGACGTGCGGGCGCCGAGGCCCTCGC
>CALNBU010000638.1 GCA_937875615.1 uncultured Archangium sp. | reverse complement strand
GGTTGGTGGCCGGCGGCGCGATGACCTGGGTGCTGCTGCGGCGCCGCGCCGCTCAGCCGAGCAGCGACTGAACCGCGGCGCGCTCTTCTTCCAGCTCCTTCAGCGTGGCGGCGATCTTCGCGCGACTGAACTCGTCGATCTCCAGGTCCTTCACGATCTCGTAGCGACCGTTGCCGCTGCACACCGTGGGGAAGCCGAAGATGATGTCCTTCGGGATGCCGTACTCACCGTTGGAGGGGACACCCATGGTGGTCCACCCCGGCGCGCCCTGCCACCAGTCGCGCAGATGATCGAGCGCCGCGTTGGCCGCCGACGGCACCGACGAGATGCCCGACGCGTCGATGATGGCCTTGCCGCGCTGACCCACGGTGGGGTTGAAGGTGTCCTTGAGCCAGGCCTCGTCGTTGACCAGCTTCTTGAGCGACTCGCCGCCAGAGGTGGCGAAGCGCACGTCGGGGTACATGGTCGGCGAGTGGTTGCCCCAGACGATCAACTTCTCGATGGAGTCGACGGCCTTGCCCGTCTTCGCCTTGAGCTGGGAGAGCGCGCGGTTGTGATCGAGGCGCAGCATGGCGGTGAAGTTCTCGCGCTTGAGATCCGGCGCGCTCTTCATCGCGATGTAGGCGTTGGTGTTGGCGGGGTTCCCCACCACCAGCACCTTCACGTCGCGCTTGGCGACCTCGTTCAGCGCGCGGCCCTGCGCGATGAAGACCTGCGCGTTCTTCTGCAGCAGGTCGCTGCGCTCCATGCCGGGACCGCGCGGGGTGGCGCCGACCAGCAGCGCCACGTCGGTGTCCTTGAAGGCGACCTTCGCGTCGTCCGAGGCGGTGACGCCCTGGAGCAGCGGGAACGCGCAGTCATCGAGCTCCATCAACGCGCCCTTGAGCGCCTTCATCGCGCTGAAGGTGACCTTGCCTTCGGCGTCCTTCACGTCCGGCACCTCGAGCAGGCTCAAGATGACGGGCTGATCCTTGCCCAGCATCTCGCCGGCGGCGATGCGGTACAGCAACTGCGTTCCGATGCGGCCGGCGGCGCCGGTGATCGCGACTTTTACGGGGGCTTTCGACATTGCTCTCACTCCTTCACATGTTCTTGATGATGGCCTGCCCGAACTCGCTGCACTTCACCTCTGTCGGGCTCTGGCCTTCCTGCTTCATGAGGCGCGCGAAGTCATAGGTAACGGTCTTCTGGGAAATCGCCGCGTCCATCCCCTTGATGATCAGCTCGGCCGCCTCGTTCCAGCCGAGGTGGCGGAGCATCATCTCCGCGGAGAGGATGACCGACCCCGGGTTCACCTTGTCGAGGTTGGCGTACTTCGGCGCGGTGCCGTGCGTGGCCTCGAAGATGGCGTGCCCGGTGAGGTAGTTGATGTTGCCGCCCGGGGCGATGCCGATGCCTCCGACCTGCGCGGCGAGCGCGTCAGAGAGGTAGTCGCCGTTGAGGTTCAGCGTGGCGATCACGTCGAACTCGTCCGGACGGGTGAGGACCTGCTGCAGCGCGATGTCCGCGATGGCGTCCTTGACGAGGATCTTGCCGGCGGCGAGCGCGGCCTTCTGCTCGGCGTTGGCGGCCTCCTCACCCTTGGCGGCCTTGGTGCGCTCCCACTGATCCCAGGTGTAGGTCGAGTCGGCGAACTCGCGCTCGGCCAGGGCGTAGCCCCAGTTGCGGAAGCCACCCTCGGTGAACTTCATGATGTTGCCCTTGTGCACGAGCTTGACGCTCTTGCGCTTGAGCTCCTG
>CALNBU010000637.1 GCA_937875615.1 uncultured Archangium sp. | reverse complement strand
TGGGGCTTCCTCTGCGTGGCGCTGGCGTTGTTGCTGCATCGCGCGTTGGCGGCCGACGTGTCGTTCTTGCTGGTGGGGTTGCTCAACCTGGTGCTGGGCGGCGCCGGCATCGCGGCGGTGGCGCGGCAGCTCAACGGGAAGAAGGTGCTCGACGCGTCGTTGTCGGAGCTGGAGGCGTCGACCGGCTTGATCCGCAGCAGCAGGAAGAAGGAGGACGGCGCATGAGCACCGAGGCGTTGGGGCGGGTGGAGTCTCCCGAGGCGGCCCGCGACGAGCTGGAGCTGGCGCGCGCGCGGGTCACCCGCAGCCTGGAGCGGGTCGAGCAGACGTTGCAGCCGCTGGGCGACTGGCGCGAAGCGGTGAGACGGAACCCGCTGCTCACGGCCACCGCGGCCTTCACGGCCGGCTACGTGCTGGCCCGGTTGTTTTCACGACGATGAAAGGACAGGAGCGCATGAGCGAGACCGCGCAGACCCGGAAGAGCGAAGAGCCCACCACGCCCGACGAGATGGTGGAGGAGCTGAAGGCGCGCCTGGCGCCGCAACTCGAAGAGCTGCAGGAGCGGCTGGAGTCGGCCAACGAGCAGGTCCGGGGCTTCATCCGCAAGAACCCCGGCACCACGCTGCTGGGCGCGGCGGCGCTGGGGTTCCTCATCGGGAAGTGGGCGTCGCGCCGATGAGCGAACTCGACGCGGAGGCGCTGTTGGAGCAGGTCAAGCGCGTGGCCTCCGACGCCAACGATGCCGTCAACGGGGTGGCCGACTCGGTGGGCCTGTCGGACAAGGTCGATCGCAACCCCTACGGTGCGGTGGCCGCGGCGGTGGGGCTCGGTTACGTGGTGGGAGGCGGGCTGTTGACGTCGACCACCATGCGGATTCTGCGCCTCGGCCTCAAGCTGGCGAGCGTGGCGCCGCTGCGGAACAAGCTGCTCGACCTGGCGGAAGATCTCGTCGACGACGTGGTGGTGAAGAGGCAGTCAGTGAACAACCAGAAAGAAGAGGAGACCCCATGAACCTGCTGCGAGACCTCCGGAAGCGGATCCCCGACGTGGACAAGGACGACGTGCTGGAGCTGGTGGGGCTGGAGTCGCGCCGCGGTACCGCCGAGAAGGTGTTGCCGGCGCTGGCCATCTTCGGGGCGGGCATCGTGGTGGGCGCAGGGCTGGGCCTGCTGTTGGCGCAGAAGCCCGGGCGGGAGCTCCGCGGTGAGCTGCGCAGCAAGCTCAGCCGCGGCCGCGATGAAGCGGAGGCCGAGGCCGACGCACCCGCGCGCGCGACCTGACGATGGCGTTGATCGAGGCGCCCGCTGTCGACGCGTCGCTGCTCGCCGCCGGCGAGTCGGCGTTGGAGCGCGCGCGCTCGGTGGAGACCATCGAGGCCGCCTACGTCGCGTGGGAGGAGCTCCGCGCGACCCACCGAGCGGTGCTCCGCCAGTGGGCGCAGGAGCGGGTGCGGCTGGACGAGCAGGGCAACCTCTTGCTGGGCGCCGCGCGGGTCGCGTTCAACGAGGCGGGCTGAAAACGTGATCACG
>CALNBU010000636.1 GCA_937875615.1 uncultured Archangium sp. | reverse complement strand
CAGCCGGTGTCCACGTCCAGGCGCTCGCCGGGAGCCAGCTCGCGCTCATGGCATCCCCCACAGCGAGCGCTCCAGACCGTTCTGGCCGTCGGCCCCGGCCGTGCCTCCATTGGTGCTGGCCGACTCGCTCCGGTGCGCCTGCGGATTCTTCGCGCCCGCTGCGCCGCCCGTCTCACCGGCGCCGAGCGCGCCGCGCGCCGCGGTGGTGATGAAGACCGACGGCGCCGCCGTCATCGCGGGCGGCAACTGCACGTCGCACGCGCTGCCCCCCTGACACCAGCGCATGACGCCGATGCTGGAGCCTCCGTTGCCACCGGCGCCGCCGCCACCGCCGCCTCCGTTGCCGCCGTTGCCGCCGCGCAGGTGCGAGTGGATGCCGCCGCCACCGCCCCACGCGCCTCCCATGCCGTTGCCACCGCGGCTGCCCTTCCCGCCGCTCCCGCCGGAGCCGGTGCGGATGGTGAACTGCCCTCCGACGTTGAGCGTGAAGCGGGCCGTCCCCTGCGGCGAGGCCAGCACCAGCCCGATGGACGAGCCGCCGTGCCCGCCGTTGCTGCCCGCGTAGCCTCCACAACCGCCGCCGCCACCGCCGCCGCCGCGGTACTCACCACAGGTACAGCCGAAGTACTGCGAATGCGTAATGCAGCCACCGCCGCCGCCGCCGCCGCTGCCCGTGGTGCCGCTGCCGGCGCCGCGCGACAACACCGGCACCGACACCACCGGGAGGTTCCCCACCGAGCTGATGCCGAACGACCAGTTCGCCCAGAGCGCGCCCTGCCCCCGGTACCCGTCGATGCCGTGCTGCGCATCACGGTACTCGGTCCACGACTGGCTCCCGTTGGGACCCTGATTGAAGATGTACGCACACGCGCCGCCGCCGGCCCGATTGCCACCTTCCCCCTGAAGGCCGACGAACTGGTAGTTGCGATTCGTACTGCCCGCGTAACGGATGGCCGCCGAAGAGCCTCCCCGGGGGCTGGCGCCGTCGGGGCAGTTGCTCGGCCCCTGCCCACGGATTCCGTCATCCGCCCACTGGTCGTAGCCGCTGTACTCCATCCACTCGCCGTTCACGAAGCTGCGGTTGGTGCAGTTGTTGGGCGGGAAGCACCCATCGGACGGCGGCGGGGTGGGGCCCCCGCTCGCCGCCGGACGGCCCGCGCCGCCTGGAATGCCCGACGCCACGGTGATGCCGACGTTGCGCACCGTGAGGTCCCAGCATCCCGCGTTCGAGCAGCGGATGCCCATCTGCGTCGGAGCCGACTCACCGTTCTGCAGGAAGGCGCTCGGGTCCGGCGCCTCCACCACCACGTCGACCTGGTCCAGCGACAATGACATGGGCTGATTCGGCCCACCCTCGATGGCCGCATAGCCACGGCCGAAGGGCCAGGCGACGTCGGCTCCGCGCGACACCGTGCGCTCGATGACGCTGCGGCCAGTGCCGCGCACCCAGGTGAGGCCACAACCCGGGTTGCACGCCAGGCCCACCCCGAAGCCGCCGTAGATGCGCACCGGCCGCGCCGGGTTGGCGCCAGGAATGACGATGGCGCTGCTGGAGGTGAAGGTCGTGGCCTCGAGGAAGATGTCGCGACAGGGCGTGGTGACGCAGGCCAGCGAGATGGCGCGCGCCAGCGTCGCCACCGGCCGCTGCGCGGTGCCATTGTTGTTGTCGTTGCCGTCGAGGCTCCCGCCGCCCGCAGGCGGTCGCACGAAGATGGCCTGGCTCAGGTCACCATCACTGCCGTCGCAGTTGGAATCGACGCCCAGCTCATCGATGGGGTCGGTCGTGGCCGGCGCGTTGCCGTTGCACGCCCACACCCCGGTGACGTTGGCGCCGCCGTCGACCGTCGTCGTCGTCTGCGTGGTGCAGGCGTAGACACCCTGCGCGCAGATGCCCTTCGCACCGGTCACCGCACAGGCCGCCGGCGCGCCCGGGCCACCGGGGTTCTGTTGGCCGTGCGCTGCGTAGTAGTCGAGGTCTTCATCGACCTGCCCGTCGCAGTCGTCGTCGCGTCCATTGCACAGCTCGGACACCGTGGCCTGCACCGCGGGGTCGAGGTCGGGCACGCAGCGCATGGCGGCGCTCGCGGTACCGGCCTGCTCGCAGCGCTGCTTCCCGGGCCCGCACACGCCGGGGAAACCGGAGTTGCAGGCGGCGTGCTCGCCCGCGATGTTGTTCGGGTCGTCGGCCACGCCGTTGCAATTGTTGTCCTTGCCGTCGCACAGCTCCGGCGCCGCCGCCAACGTCGCGTCGCCACCGTAGATGTCTGCGTCGGCGTCGTTGCAGTCGAAGCGGTTCTGCACCCACCCCGCGGGCGGCGTCGCGCCGGCGCACACGTACTGGAAGTTGGCCGGCGTGCCGCGCCCGTCGCCGTCGGCGTCCTCGGCCCAGATTTCATTGGCGCCCAGCTGCGCCTCGCAGCCGTTGGCGACCTCGCCATCGCAGTCCGCCCAACCCGGGTCGCACGCCGCCACGCAGGCGAAGCCCTGCGGCCGGGCCACGCACTGCTTACGCGAGTTGGGAATCTCTCCGGCGCGCGGCACGCACGGGTCTCCGCAGGTGCCGCAGTGGTCCTGACCGCCCAGCTGCTCCACGTCGTCAGACTTCCCGTTGCAGTTCACGTCGCTCGCGCCGCACACCGCGGGGAAGGCGTGCTGCGGGTTCGCCGCGTCGTAGAAGGCCACCGCGCTGCTGTCGTCGCAGTCCACCGCCGTGATGGGCTCGCTCAGGTTGCCGCAGCGGCCCACGCCGCGCAGGTCCCCGTCGTTGTCGCGGCAGCGGCCGCAGGTCCCCGCCACGGGGAGACAATAGGTGGAGGCGCTCCCCGGCAGCGCGCCGCAGGTGAAGCCGAACTGGCAGTCGGTGTTGCTGCTGCACGACTCCACGCAGGAGCCGGAGGCCGGGCTGGCCGCGCCGCGCTCGAGGTAGCAGGTGCCCCCGGCGCCGCACTGCAGGTCCTGGGTGCAGGGCTGACAGAAGGTGGGCTGGTGCGTGACCGAGTGCTGGAAGGGCGGCCGGCACACCGAGGCGTACGGCACGCCGCGCGCCATCGCCGTGAAGTCGAGCTGCGCGTCGAAGGGGAACGCCGGCGCCGCCGCCGGGTAGGGGCTGGTCCCGGCGAACACCACCTGGCACGAGAAGGGCGCGGTCTGACCGCCCGGGCCCTCCACCACGATGGAGTCACAGATGCGGGGGTCCGCCGTGCACGAGAGCGTGCACACGCCGGTGCCCGGCGCGAAGGAGGGGTCGATGGAGGAGATGCTCACGCGCTCCACGCCGCCCTGGTCGGGCCGGCTGAGCGCCAGCTCGGTGAGACAGTTGCCGCCGAAGACGGCGCACTCGAGATCATCCGCGCAGCGGCGGTAGCTGCCGGGCGCGAAGGCCACCCGCGCCCCGGCGTCCGGAGTCCCGCCATCGGCCGCCGTCCCGC
>CALNBU010000635.1 GCA_937875615.1 uncultured Archangium sp. | reverse complement strand
CCCAGGCCCGCCCGCCCCGCCAGCACCACCGGCAGGCGCAGCGCCGAGGCGAGGTCCACCACGTCGTGCGCGGCGGTCAGCGGAACGAAGAGCCCGCCCGCGCCCTCCACCACGCCGGGCCCCGGGCCCAGCGCGCGGAAGCCGCGCAGGAGCTCGGCGAAGTCGAGGTGCACGCCTTCTCGCCGCGCCGCGAGCCACGGGGCCAGGGGCGCGCCCAGCTGGTAGCGGCAGATGGAGTCGAGCGCCTGCCAGCCGCCGCCCGCGCGCCGGAGCGCCTCGGCGTCGCCGGTGCCGCCGCTCTCGCAGGGCTTGTAGGCCCAGGGGCGGGGCAGCAGCGAGAGCAGCGCGCAGGTCACCTCGGTCTTCCCCACGCCGGTGTCGGTGCCGGCGACGAAGAAGCGGGTGGGTCGCGTCACCCCCGGACCCCGGTGACGCGGGGGATGGCGTCGAGCAGCGCGGCGACGATGCGCTGCGCCTCCGCCACGGTGAGCGAGAGCGGCGGCATCACCACGATGACGTTGCCCAGCGGGCGCAGCAACACCTGGTGCGCCCGGGCCGCGAGGCAGGCCTTGAAGCCCACGCGCGCCTCGTAGGGCCAGGGCGTGACGCGGTCCTTCGCCAGCTCGATGCCGATCATCAACCCGCGCCGTCGCACCTCTTTGACGTGCGGCAGCTTCGCCACCTGCTCCAGCCCGTCGGCCAGCGCGCCCTCGGCGGGAATCATGCGCTCCAGGGTGTTCTCGCGCTCGAAGATGGCGAGGTTCTCGAGGGCCGCCGCGCAGGCCAGCGGGTTGCCGGTGTAGGTGTGGCCGTGGAAGAAGGTCTTCGCCTCCGCGTACGGGCCGAGAAACGCCTCGTACACGCGCTCGGAGGCGAGGGTGGCGGCGAGCGGGAGATAGCCGCCGGTCAGCCCCTTGGCGACGCACAGCAGGTCCGGCGAGACGGCCTCCTGCTCACACGCGAACATGGTGCCGGTGCGCCCGAAGCCGGTGGCCACCTCGTCACAGATGAGCAGCACCTCGTACTTGCGGCACAGCGCGGCCACGCCCGAGAGCCACCCCTCGGGCTGCAGCAGCATGCCCGCGGCGCCCTGCACCAGCGGCTCCACCACGAAGCCCGCCAGCTGCTTCCCCTTCTTCTTGAACAGCGCCTCGACCTCGGCGAGCGAGGCCTCGAGGGAGGTGGGCGTCGACACCCGCTCCACCGGGAAGAGCAGGTCGCGGAAGCGCTCGTGGAAGAGGTCCACGCCGCCCACCGACACCGAGCCGATGGTGTCGCCGTGGTAGGCCTCCTGCAGCGCCGCGAAGCGCCGCTTCTGCGGTCGGCCGGTCAGCTGCCAGTACTGGTAGGCCATCTTCACCGCGATCTCCACCGAGGTGCTGCCGGAGTCCGAATAGAAGACGCGCGTCAGCCCCTTCGGGGCGATGGCCACCAGCTTCGCCGCCAGCTCGATGGACGGCGCCGAGGCCTGACCCAGCAGCGTGCAGTGCGCCACCTTGTCGAGCTGCGCGCGCACCGCGTCGTCGAGCTCCTTCTTCCGGTGCCCGTGCACCGTCACCCACAGCGAGGAGATGGCGTCGAGCCAGCGGCGGCCGTCGGTGTCGATGAGCCAGTTGCCTTCTGCCGAGGCGATGACCAGCGGCTCGTCGTCGAGCCAGCCCTGCATCTGGGTGAAGGGGTGCCAGACGTGGCGGGCGTCGAGCTGGAGATACTCAGCGGTGTTCATGGCGCGGCTGCCTCTCTTCGGTTGGGCGGAGCGCCTCGCCGGCGCACAGCGCGTCGATGAGCCGCTGCAGGTCGTGCGCGGTGTGCGCCGCGGAGAGCGCGATGCGCAGGCGGCTGGTGCCCTCCGCCACCGTGGGCGGGCGGATGGCCTTGACCAGCAGCCCCGCGGCGCGCAGCCGGGTGGCCGCGCCGAGCGCCGCCTCGGCGGAGCCCAGCACCACCGGGAAGATGGGCGAGTCTGCGGGTCGGCCCAGCGCGTCGGCCAGCTGCTGCATGCGCGCGTGGAGCCGCGCCCGGCGGTCGGGCTCTCCGGCCTTGCGCAGCGCGGTCTCCATCATCGCGCACCAGGCCGGCGGCAGCGAGGTGCTGAAGACCAGCGCGCGGGCGCGGTTGAGCAGGACCTCGCGGAGCGCGGCGCTGCAGGCCACGAAGCCCCCTACGCCGCCCAGAGCCTTCGACAGCGTGCCCACCTTGAGGTCCGGGGAGACGCCCTCGGCCTCGCACAGGCCGCTGCCGCGCGCGCCGAAGACGCCGGTGGCGTGGGCCTCGTCGACGAGCAGCGCCGCGCCGTGTCGCGCGCACACCTCGGCGAGGGCCTTGAGCGGCGCGCGGTCGCCGTCCATGGAGAAGACCGACTCGGTCACCACCAACCGCCGGCGCCCGGGGTGGGCGCGCAGCAGCGCGTCGAGCTGCTCCACGTCGCGGTGCGGGAAGACCACGGTGCGCGCGCGCGACAACCGGCAGCCGTCGATGACGCTGGCGTGGTTGAGGGCATCGGAGAACACCACGTCGCCGGCCTCCATCAGCGCGCCGACGGCGCCCATGTTGGCGGCGTAGCCGGAGTTGAAGAGCAGCGCGGCCTCGGCGCCCTCGAAGCGCGCCAGCGCCGCCTCCAGCGACTGGTGCGCGCCGGAGTCGCCCACCACCAGGCGCGACGCGCCGGAGCCGGCGCCCCAGGTGGCGAGGGCCTCCCGGCCGGCGGCGATGACGTCGGCGTCGGCGGCCAGCCCCAGGTAGTCGTTCGAAGAGAAGTTGAGCAGCCGCTGCCCACCCACGGTGATGTGCGGCCCCTGGGGTGAGTCGAGCGGCTCCAGGGTGCGGCGCAGCGCGCGGGACTCGAGCGCCGCGAGGACCTCGCGCGCCCAGCTGTCTGCGACCTGACTCACGTGTTGGGCTTGTCGACGTTGGGCTCGAGCGGCTTCACGCCGGCCTTCTCGAAGAGCGCCATGTCCTGGTCGAACTCGGGGTTGCCGGTGGTGAGCAGCTTCTCGCCGAAGAAGACGGAGTTGGCGCCGGCCATCATGCACAGCAGCTGCGCCTCTTCGTTCATCTGCTGGCGGCCGGCCGAGAGGCGCACCATGGAGGCGGGCATGAGGATGCGCGCCACCGCGATGGTGCGCACCATGTCCAGCGTCTCCACGCGCGCGTGCTGCGCCAGCGGCGTGCCCTCCACCGGCACCAACGCGTTGACCGGCACCGACTCGGGGTGGTGCGCCTGGTTGGCCAACGTCACCAGCATCTGGCAGCGGTCGTCGATGGACTCGCCCAGCCCGATGATGCCGCCGCAGCACACGCCGATGCCCGCGTCGCGCACCCGCTGCAGGGTCTTGAGGCGGTCGTCGTAGCCGCGGGTGGAGATGATGTCGCCGTAGTGCGCCTCGCTGGTGTCGAGGTTGTGGTTGTAGGCGTCGAGGCCGGCGGCCTTGAGGCGGTGCGCCTGGCTGTCGGTGAGCATGCCCAGGGTGCAGCAGGCCTCCATGCCCAGGGACTTCACGCCGCGCACCATCTCCAGCACCGAGTCGAACTGCGGCCCGTCTTTGATTTCCCGCCAGGCGGCGCCCATGCAGAAGCGCGTGGCACCGGCCTGGCGCGCGGTCTTCGCGGCCTCCAGCACCTGCGGCACCGACATCAGCTTCTCGGCCTTGACGCCGGTCTTGTAGCGGGCCGCCTGCGGGCAGTACGCGCAGTCTTCGGAGCAGCCGCCGGTCTTGATGGACAGCAGGCTGCACAGCTGCACCTTGTTGTCCTTCCACACCGCGCGGTGCACCGTCTGCGCCCGGTAGACCAGGTCGAGCAGCGGCAATTCGTAGAGCGCCCGCACCTCGGGGAGCGCCCAGTCGTGGCGCAGCGGAACCTGCGGGGCGGGGTGGCTGTGGTCGGCGGTGTGGGCGTGGCCGGAGAACTCGGTCAACATGGCAGGCGCTCCTTCAAACAGCGAGGACTCCTCGCGTTTTGTCGGAAGCCGGGGGCCTCGTCAACCT
This sequence comes from uncultured Archangium sp., assembly GCA_937875615.1. Taxonomy (GTDB): domain Bacteria; phylum Myxococcota; class Myxococcia; order Myxococcales; family Myxococcaceae; genus Archangium_A. The sequence continues at coordinate 10,018 of CALNBU010000635.1, read as the reverse complement.
TGTGTCGAGGTCAGGTTGACAAGCGTGGCTACTGGCAGGCGCCAGCGCTGCAGGCGCCGGGGGCGCCGCCGGAGGTGGTGCAGGGGAAGCCATCGCAGGTGGCCTCCTGGCAGTCGACCTTCCCGTTGCAGTCGTTGTCGATGCCGTCGCTGCAGCGGAGCGCGCCGGACTCACCTTCCTGCAGGCCACCGTTGCACTTGCACAGCTGCTGGGAGTTGCAGGGCGGCACCGCGCAGCTCGAGATGGGGTTGCAGGTGAAGTACAGGTCGGGCGGGGTGCAGAACATCGCCTCGCAGTCTTCATCTTCGCAGTCGGTCTTGCCGTCGCCGTCGTTGTCCACGCCGTCGAGGCAGCTGATCTCCTTCTTGCCCCCTACGCCGCTCACGAAGGTGCACTCGCAGCCGGGCTGGAACTCGCACGCCCGACCCTGGCAGTCGCTGTCTTCGCAGTCGGTCTTGCCGTCGCCGTCGTTGTCCTCGCCGTCGTAGCAGAGGGCCTCGCCCGGCTGGAGGTCGCGGCACACGCAGGCCGGTCCACAGGAGCGGTTGTCGCAGGCGGGATCTTCGCAGTCGGTCAGGCCGTTGCCGTCATCGTCGACGCCGTTGAAGCACTGCACCTCGACGCGCTGGATGCAGCGGCCGGTGATGCAGTCGTGCGCGGCGGGGCATTGATTGCCGCAGGTCCCGCAGTTGTAGAAGTCGGACTGGAGATTGAAAATCTCGTCGATGCGGCCATCGCAGTTGTCGTCTTCTCCGTTGCAGAGCTCGACGGCCTGACGGTTGTCGATGAGGCCGTCACAGTCGTTGTCGAGACCGTCGCAAATCTCCTCACCGGTCGGTTTACAGCACACGCGGGCCGGGCCTCGGCTGACGCAGACGAAGTCGTCCCCGCCGCAGTCGCTCGCGTCTTCGCAGGTGTAGATGAGCTCGTCGGTGAAGGTGACGCTGCACGCAAAGCCGCAGATCAACGACAGCAGGCCAGCCAGCAACGTCGAAAGGGGAAACGGGTACCGCGCGCGCATGAGGGAGACCCGAAGCTGGTGGATGTGCGATGAAAACTCAAGGCACAAAACAGGAACACAAACTGCATTCCTCAAACCACCCCGGTCCGCGCTAGGCTGGCCGCCCCTCTCGTCTCTCCTGGAGCTGTCCCGTATGCGTCTTCATCTTCTCTCGGTCGCGCTCCTCGCCGGCCTGTTGGCGGGCTGCAATTGTTACCCGGTCGTGCCTGACAATGACGGGGGCACGGGCGGCAACGGCGGCGGCCAGCAGGCGGGAGGCACTGGTGGCGGCGATGGTGGCGGTGGCGGTCAGGCGACGGGCGGTGGTGGCGGCAACGTCTCGGAGGACGGCGGCATTCCCTGCAACGCGCCGCGCACCTGCGCGGACTACGCGACCGCGGCGGGCGGCGCGAACTGCGGCCCGGTGAGCAACGGCTGTGGTGACCTCATCGACTGCGGCTCGTGCACGCTCCCCGAGACCTGCGGCGGCGGCGGCGAGCGCTCGCGCTGCGGCGGCAACACCGGCTGCATTCCCAAGACCTGTTCAGAGCTGAACTACGACTGCGGCCCGCAGTCGGACCAGTGCGGCGGTCTGCTCAACTGTGGCTCCTGCCTGTTGCCGGAGATCTGCGGCGGCGGCGGCGTGCCCGGCATCTGCGGCCTGCGGGGCGGCAACATCAACGACGCGGGCATGTGCATCCCCACCAGCTGCGCGCAGACCGGCGCGGAGTGCGGCACCATCGGCGACGGCTGTGGCGGCGTGCTGAACTGCGGCAGCTGCCCCGGCGTGAGCGTCTGCGGCGGCGGAGGAATCCCCTACGTGTGCGGCGGCGGGAGCACCTGTGTTCCCCAGACGTGTCAGGACGTGGGCGCGACCTGCGGCCTGGTGGGCGACGGGTGCGGCGCGACGCTCGACTGCAGTCTCCCGGGCAACGGCGGCGCCGCCTGCGTGGCGCCCCAGACCTGCGGCGGTGGCGGCGTGCCCAACCAGTGCGGCGGCGGCGTCACCTGTACGCCGCAGTCCCAGGCGATGGCCTGCGCCGGCAAGTGCGGCGTGGTCGGCAACGGCTGCGGTGGCACCTACAACTGCGGTGACGCCTGCGTGGCGCCCCAGGCCTGCGGCGGTGGCGGCGTGCCCAACGTCTGCGGTGGCCAGGTGGTGTGCGTGCCGACGACCTGCTCCGCGCAGGGGAAGAACTGCGGCACCATCGGCGACGGGTGCGGCGGGACGTTGAACTGCGGCTCGACGTGCCCCGGCGGTCAGATGTGCGGCGCGGGTGGCACGCCCAACGTGTGCGGCGCCTGCGTGCCGAAGACCTGCTCGGACCTGAGCAAGAACTGCGGACAGGTGGCCGACGGCTGCGGAGGCTTGACGGCGAACTGTGGCACCTGCTCCGGCATCGACATCTGCGGCGGCGCCGGCACGCCCAATGTGTGCGGCTCCGTCGTCCCCGACGCGGGCACGGCGTGTCCGCTCTGCCAGGCGCAGGGCGGCGCCAACACCCGCATCTCCGGCGTGGTGCGCGCGCCCACCAACGCGGCGGCGGGCTACGGCAACCCCGACCCCATCCCCAACGCGCTCGTCTACATCCCCACCGACGCGCTGGAGTCGCTCGACGGCAACGGCCAGGTGACGTGCGACCGGTGCACCGACAGCGTGTCGGGCAACCCGCTGGTGTCGACCAACACGGCGCTCAACGGCTCGTTCACCCTGACCAACACTCCCTGCGGCATCGACGTGCCGCTGGTGATTCAGCTCGGCAAGTGGCGTCGCCACATCACCATCCCCGCGCCGGCCTGCAACGCCACCACCAACCTGGCGGCGGAGCAGACCCGCCTGCCCCGTGAGCAGGGGGAGTTCGGGAACCCGAACAACAACATCCCGCGCATCGCGGTGGTGACCGGCAGCGTGGACGCCATCGAGTGCGTGCTGCCGAAGATCGGCATCGCCATGAACCAGTTCTCGCTGCCCAGCGGCAACGGCCGGGTGAAGTTCTACCGCGACAACGGCGCGGCGTTCACCGGGGGCACCACCGCGAACTACGGGGCGTCGCTGCTCTTCGACAACCTCAACGAGATGCGCAAGTACGACATGATCATCCTCGACTGCGTGGCGAGCGAGCAGCGGAAGACCATTCAGCAGCGCAACAACCTGGAGGCCTACGCCAACGCCGGCGGTCGCGTGTTCGCTTCGCACTTCGCGTACGTCTGGCTCTACGGCTCGGCGCGCTCCGGGAACACCAACGTCACGCACAACATCTCGTTCACCAGCACCGCGACCTGGTCCCCCAATCAGTCGAGCCCGTACAACCAGGACGCGCGCGTCGACACCTCCTTCCCCAAGGGGCAGACCTTCGCCGAGTGGATCCACCTCCCGGAGGTCAACGCGCAGGCGACGACCTCCACGGTGGCGGACCCGCGCATCCGCATCAACGTGGTGCGCCACGACATGAGCGCGGTGAACGGCGCGCTGGCGCAGCGCTGGGTCCACGGAGACGCCCGGAACGGCACCTCCAACATTCCCTTCCAGTACACCTTCAACACGCCCACCACCGCCCCGGTGCAGAACCAGTGTGGCCGCGTGCTGTTCAGCGACTTCCACATCAGCAACGCCAGCTCCGGTAACTCGACCTGGCCCAACCACTGCTCGGCGAGCCCGATGTCTCCGCAGGAGAAGGTGTTCGAGTACCTCATCTTCGACTTGAGCTCCTGCATCGCGCCCGACGTGCCGCCGCCGCAGTCCTGCACGCCGCTGACCTGCGCTCAGCTCGCGGGCACCTGCGGCGTGCAGTCGACGGGCTGCGCCGCGCCGGACCCGACCACCGTCAACTGCGCGTGTCCCGGCGGGCAGTCGTGCCAGAACGGGGCGTGCTGTGTGCCGCGCACCTGCCAGCAGGCGGGCGCCAACTGCGGCACCATCTCTGACAACTGCGGCGGCACCCTCAACTGCGGTACCTGCAGCTCGCCGCAGACCTGCGGCGGTGGCGGGACGCCCAACGTCTGTGGTGGTGGTGCGTGTGTCCCGTTGACCTGCGGAACGCTGGGCTACAACTGCGGCAGCTGGGGTGACGGCTGCGGCGGGACGTTGAACTGCGGCACCTGCGGCGCCGGCCAGACGTGCGGCGGTGCCGGCGTCGCGGGTCAATGCGGAGGCGGCACCTGCACGGCGCTGTCGTGCAGCGCGCAGGGCTTCAACTGCGGCCAGCAGGGCAACGGCTGCGGCGGCACGCAGAACTGCGGGACGTGTCCGGCCGGCCAGGTGTGCGGCGTCGGCGCGCCTCCCGGGCAGTGCGGCACGCCGCCCATGTGCACGGCGCAGACCTGTCTGCAGCAGAACTTCGAGTGCGGCATGCAGGGCGATGGCTGCGGCAACGCCATCGACTGCGGACAGTGCCCGCCGGGGCAGATCTGCGGTGGCGACGGGCCCGGGCAGTGCGGCGCGGCGCAGTGCACGCCGCTGACCTGCATGGGTCAGGGGCTGAGCTGTGGGGCCGCGGGCGACGGCTGCGGCAACATCATCCAGTGTGGCGCGTGCCCCGCGGGTCAGACCTGTGGTGGCGGCGGAGTGCCGGGGCAGTGCGGTACGCCGGCCTGCACCCCGCTGTCCTGCGACGATCAGAACTTCAACTGTGGCCTCGCGGGTGATGGCTGCGGCGGGACCGTCGACTGCGGCGTCTGCCCGCCGACGCAGACGTGCGGCGGTGGCGGTACGCCCAACGTCTGCGGCAACATCGGGTGAGTGGTCGGTGAGGCGGCGCGGTGCTCGCGCCGTCTCCTCTCCAGCGTCGCCGCGGCGGCGCGCGCTACGGCGGTGACGTCGTCAGCGCGCGCCCGTCTCCGGAGAAATGCAGAAAGGCGCGGGTCAGCGAGGGCTGGCCCGAGGCCTCCAGCACCTGGGCGAGGGTCCCCTGGGCCACCAGGTTTCCCCGGTGCATGAAGAGCAACCGGGTGCAGACCTCGGCCGCTTCTTCCAGCCGGTGGGTGGAGAAGAGCACCGCGGCGCCTCGCGCCCGGCTGCGGACGATGAGCTCGAGGATGTCGCGCGAGGCGAGCGGGTCGAGCGTGGCGGTGGGCTCGTCGAGCACGCAGGCCGCGGGTTCGTGCACCACCGCGCGGGCGATGGAGATGCGCTGCCGTTGCCCGCTGGAGAGGGCGCCGCAGCGCTTGTCGAGGAAGGCGCCCAGCTCGAGCTCGGTGGTGAGCGCCTCGATGCGCGTGCGCAGTCGCGCGCCCGCGAGTCCGGAGAGCTGGCCGAAGGTCTCCAGCACCTCCCGGCCGGTGAGGCGCTCGTAGAGCCCGGTGCTGGCGGTGAGGAACCCCAGACTTCGTCGCGCGGCGAGCCCTTCGAGGTGAGAGTCGTGCCCTGCCACCCGCGTGCGGCCGCTGGTGGGCTTGAGCAACCCGGCCAGCACACGGAGCGTGGTGGTCTTGCCCGCGCCGTTGGCGCCCAGCAGGCCCACCACCTCACCGGCCCTCACGCCGAAGCTGACCGCGTTGACTGCCCGGGAAGACCCGAAGTCGCGCGTGAGCGCCTCGACTTCAATCACTGGGGCGTCCACGGAGGGGCTCAGTAGTTCCTGAAGTCGAGGAACGGCCGGCCGGGCACGGGCGCGAGGTTGATCATGTAGCCCATGGGCGCCTGCCCCCAGGCCGTGCTCTCGAAGCCGTTCTCGTAGATGGCGAAGTACATTTCGTACTGCGCCACCGGCAAGCGCACCGAGTAGCGGTCGCCGCCGTGGAAGGACCGCCAGGAGAAGGTCTCTCCGCCCGACTGGCTCACCATCACCAACCCGTACTCGGGACCAGGGAGCCTGTCTTCGACCGGCTTCCCGTCGACGCGCAGCGGCCCGGACAGCTCCACGGTGTTGTAGTTGAGGTCGAGCTGACGGTCGGTCTCCATGTTCACCACGGTGGCCATCAGGTGACGCCCGATGGCGTACTCAGGGTAGGCGCCCGGGTCGAGCTCCAGGTAGACGTCGTACACGCCGCTGGGGAGCCGGACCTCGAAGGCGCCGTCCTCGGAGGGGACCAGCCCGGCCTGGAACCAGCTCCACTGCCCCTCGAGAGAACGGTTGCGGAAGCTCAGCTGCCCGATGCCGCGGTTGGGCAGCGGCGCCTTGCCGTCGACGAAGATGCGCCCCGAGAAGCGCACCGTGTTGATGGAGACCACCATGTTGTTGGGGCCGTAGTGCTCGAACTGCCGGTTCACTATCCAGAAGCCGGAGGCCAAGTTGGGCGCGAGGTTGCTGTCGATGGCCATCACCGCGAAGTACAGGCCCGGCATGGCGCGGATGGCGAAGGAGGGCGAGCTCAGCGGCAGCTCGTAGAAGAGGGCGCCGCGCCCGGAGGTCTCGGTGGACGACGCGAAGAGGTACAGGCCCAGGTTGTAGGCGGGGTTCGTCGGCGGCGCCCGGCCGTCGATGATGACGCCCATCTCGATGGGGAAGGTGTCGAAGTTCACCGAGACGGTGTTGTCGTGGGTGAGGTTGATGCCGCCGCCGAGCTGCTTGCCGGAGATGCGCACCGGGAAGCTGCGGTTGGGGACGCCCTCGAAGTCGAAGGCCACGCCGTAGATGCCCTGCGGGACCAGCGCGGTCAGCGAGGCGACGCCGCCCTCGTGGCGGGAGTAGACGGAGGTCGCGTTATCTCCGGTGCGCGTGTACGAGAGCGAGAAGTCCGGGCCCGGGCGCACGTCGGGCAGCGGCGCTCCGTCGACGGTGAGCGTGGCGTCGAGCACCGCGGTGGGGATGTCGATGTCGAGCTCCGAGTCGGAGGACAGCTGGACATACCGGCCGGGGTTCACGTTGTAGTCACGCAGCTCGGTGCCGTAGAGAGAAGCCGCCGGCGTGGAGAGGAACAGGGTGAAGGCGCCCTCCAGCAGCTTGAGCTCGTAGGCGCCGCCGGCGCTGCTCACCATCGACATCTGCCAGGCCGGCGCGCCGAAGCCGTTGAACCACACGTCTTCGGGGAAGGGGCTGGGCACGAAGGGGAGACCGCCGTAGCGCACGCCGCCGCGCAGGAGGTAGGAGTTGGCGAAGAGATCGCGCTGCTGGTCTTCGCGCATGTCGATGAAGCCGTGCTCGATGTAGCCCTTGAAGTTGGGCCACACCCCGCCGGGCTGGTGCCGGAGGTTGTCGTAGCGCGACCGAAGCACCTTCATGGTCAGGAGCCCGCCAGACGCGGGGCGGGCGCGCAGCTCCGAACGGTAGGAGCCGGCCACGAAGTACGTCTCGATGGGCTCGGTCTCAGGCAGGCCGTTGAGGCGGACCTCCGTCTCCAGCTGGTGCAGCACCACGCAGAGGCCGAAGCGGAAACCGCCGTCGACGGGCTCGTAGTAGCCGCCGTCGTCGGTGCTGAAGACCTCGGCCGGGCAGGGCTCGGTGGCCCAGTTCTGCAGCCAGACCTCGTCGTCGATGGGCTGTCGTCCGGCGTCGGTCCTGGGAGGCCCCGCGTCGGCGCCGGCGTCGGTGGTTCCGGCGTCGTCCTCAGGCTCTGTGGGGCCCGGCCCGCAGTCGCAGGCAGAGAGCGAGAACATCAGGGCCAGAAGGCAGTGCAGGTGGAAGGGACGCACGGCAGAGGACAGCCTTAGACAATTGGGGGTGGTGCTGACAAGGCGCCGTCAGCTGCCCTGTCTCTTCCGATGGGTCCGCGCGTGTCGGCCGAGGGGGGCCCCTTGACGCGCGGACGCGCCCTGGCGGGGGGGCGGCTGGTGGCCGGGGTCTGCCTGGCGCGCCTTCTCTTCGGCGACGGCCTTGAGGAACACCGGGTCTTCTGACGGCAGCTTCGCGCGCGGCACCGGGGTGCGGAGCAGCTTCTCGATGTCGCGCAGCAGCGGCACCTCTTCGGTGGCGCAGAACGCGGAGGCGTGCCCGGAGGCGGAGGCCCGCGCGGTGCGACCCACGCGATGCACGTAGTCTTCGGGGACGTGGGGCAGGTCGTAGTTCACCACGTGACCGATGTCGGCGACGTCGATGCCGCGGGCGGCGATGTCGGTGGCCACCAACACGCGGAAGCGGCCGTTCTTGAAGCCCTCCAGCGCGAAGCGCCGCTGGTTCTGGCTGCGGTCGGCGTGGATGCGCTCCGCGGTGTGGCCCGCTCGCGTCAGCACCTTCGTCAGCTTGTCGGCGCGGCGCTTGGTCCGGGTGAAGACGAGCGTGGTCTCCTCGCCCTTCGCCAGCAACGAGAGCAACAGCGCGTTCTTCTGGGGCTGCGCAACCTCGAACACCACCTGGGTGGCGCGCTCCGCGGTGACGCCGCTGCGGCTCACCTCGACGCGCACCGCTTCGCGGGAGTGCTGCTTGGCGAAGGCGGCCACCTCTCCGGCCATGGTGGCCGAGAACAGCAGCGTCTGTCGCGTCTTCGGCAGCTTGGCGAGGATGCGGGTCAGCTGCGGCTTGAAGCCCATGTCGAGCATGCGGTCGGCCTCGTCCAGCACCAGCACCTCCACCCCCGCGAGCGACACGTTTCCCTCGTTGAGGTGGTCGATGAGCCGGCCCGGGGTGGCGATGCACAGCTGGGCGTACGACAGGCCGTCTTTCTGAGCGCCCATGCCCACGCCGCCGATGACCACCACCGACTTGAGCCCGTGGGGCTTCCCGAAGGTGGTGGCGTGCTCGTGAATCTGGATGGCGAGCTCGCGGGTGGGCGCCAGCACCAGCGCCTTGATGCCCTTCTTTCCGCGCAGCCGCTCGAGGATGGGGAGCAGGAACGCGGCGGTCTTTCCGGTGCCGGTGGCGGCGCAGCCGATGACGTCCTTGCCTTCGAGGCCGGGCGGGATGGTGCGCGCCTGAATCGGCGTGGGCTGCGTGTACCCCGCCGTTTGCAGGGCCGAGAGCATCGGCGCGGAGAGCCCGAGAGAAGCGAAATCAACTGACATGAGACATCACCATGGGCTGCCCATAACCGACTGCGTGCCGCGGCGGTGGAAGAATGTCGGGCCTTGACCCTGCACCGCGGTGCAGGGCGCAGGGTGCGTGGCATGACAACTCCCTCCGTCCGTCGCGTGGTCTTCGCCTCCGCGCTGTATGATCTCCTCGTCACCGTCCTCTTCGCCACGCCGTGGACCGCCCGCGCCCTGCTGACCGCGCTGGCCGGATTGCACACCGCGCTGCAGTTGCCGGGCCTGACACCGGCACCTCCCGACGCGCTGGCGCTGATGTTCGCCAACCTCATGGGGAGCCTGGTGGTGGTGTGGAGCGTGGTCCGGCTCCGCGCCCCGAGCGCCCAGCTGGGGTTGGCCGACGTCGCCGGGCGGGCGCTCTTCGCGGCGTGGCAGCTCCACGCGCTGTTGCAGGGCGTCTCGTGGGTCCTGGTGCCGATTCTGCTCGGCGAGCTGGTGTGGGGCCTCGCGCAGCTGGCGGTGGTAGCACCGGCGTTGTGGCCGACACGGGTGCGCACTTGACCATCGGGGCGCTGGCGCGCGCGGCCGGCGTCGCCATCTCCACGCTGCGCTTCTATGAGCGCCGGCGGCTGGTGTTGCCGGTGGGCCGCTCCTCCGGGGACTACCGGCTGTACGCCCGGAGCGAGGTGGCGCGGGTGCGCTTCATCAAGCGCGCGCAGGAGCTCGGCTTCACCCTCGCCGACGTGGCGCTGCTGTTCCGACTGTCGAGCGGAAAGACGCTCGAGCGCTCGCAGCTCGACTCGGTGGGGAACACAAAGCTCGTCGAGCTCGACGCGCGCATCCGCGACCTGCGACGGGTCCGCCGTGGCCTCGCCCGCCTGCTGGCGCAACCGTGCGTCGACCTGACGCAGCCCTGCCCGGTGGTGACCTCGCTCGACGGCCCACGGCGTTGACGACGCGTCCGTCGGCGGGCGCTACGCTGCGGTCCGCATGGACCTGCTCCTCCCGCTCCTGCTGACGGCGGTGCCCTTCGCCGCCGAGGTGGACGGCGCGCCCGAGCCCGCGCCGCGCGTCGAGGCCGCGCCCGCCCGGGGCGTGCTTCCCGAGCGCTGGTTTCTGCCAGCGGGGAGCGACACCTTCCCCACCACCGAGGTCAGCGAGGGCCTGTTCGCAGACTC
>CALNBU010000634.1 GCA_937875615.1 uncultured Archangium sp. | reverse complement strand
CCTCGTCCGTCACGGTCTCGCTGGTGGCGTTCTCGGTGTCGAGCACCACCTGCCGCACGCGTGGCGACAGCTCCGTCAGGGCCTTCCGGTTCACCATCACCACCTCGAGGCACGACGGCTCGGCGACCAGCGCGCGCATCAACGCGGAGCCGACCTGCCCGGTGCCACCGATGACCAACGCGCGGAAGTTCATGTCGTGGGTTCTACCTTCGAATCGATGAGGCCCAGCACCCCGCGGCGGCCGAAAAATTGCGGCTCCGGTCTCCGCCCCTACAGTGGCCACCAACTTCAGCCTTCTCCAGAGGCGTCATCACATGTCGGTCAAGCGCAAGGGCGAGAAGTCCGTGCTGTCGAAGCAGGACATCGCCACGCGGCGCAAGGCGCTCAAAGCCAGGAAGTTCCAGCACGCGCACTCGGGCGGTCGCCGCGCCATCACCGGCGTGGTGGTGCTGGCACTGTCGCTGCTCTCGCTCCTCTCCGTCTCCACCTTCGACGCGCGCGACCGGGTCGGCCCGGGCTTCCACAACGCGGTGGGCCCGGTGGGCCACGCCATCGCCGAGGGCCTTCGCGGTCTGCTGGGCATGTGCGCCTTCGTGCTGCCGCTGGCCGGCCTGTACGTGGCGGGCCTCATCTTCGTGGGCGACCGCGAGAAGCGCCGCTGGCCGCAGCTGGCCGCGCTGGGGTTGATGCTCGTCTCCGGCGCGGTGCTCTCTCAGCTGATGTTCACCGAAGACGCCTCCTGGGCGCACGCGCCGGGCGGCCTGGTGGGCCGGGAGCTGGGCGGCGTGCTGACCGCGCTCTTCTCCACCGTGGGCACCGTGGTGCTGGTGGGCGCCATCGCCGCCGTGGCCTTCATCGTGGGCACCGAGTTCGCGTTCCTCAAGCTCATCGACTGGCTGTGGGGCAAGGCCCAGGTGCTGGGCGCGGCCCTCAAGACGTGGGCCCTCGCGATGCTGGCCCGCCAGAAGGAGAACCTGGCGCAGCGGCGCCTCGCCTCCGAGAAGGCCGCCGAAGAAGAGGCCGAGTTCCTCGCGCAGCTCGAGTCCGAAGAGGCGGAGCTGGCCGAGCTGGAGGCCGCCGCAGCGGAGGCCGACGCGGCTGCGGCGGAGGCAGAGCGCGGCGTGCAGGAGCGGGAGCACGCCCGCCTCGCCGACCTCGCCCGCACCTGCCACCGCGACGATCCACTGCTGGTGCCGGTGCACTGGGACGAGCAACGCACCGTGATCGGG
>CALNBU010000633.1 GCA_937875615.1 uncultured Archangium sp. | reverse complement strand
GCGTGGGGGCGGCCGTCGGGGCCTTCGCTACCGGCGTGGGCTCGTCGTCCCGGCGCGTCGGCGCGGGCTTCCGCGAGGGCACCTTCGCCTCCACCAGCGCCACCTCCTGGCGCTGCGCCTCGTCGGCGAAGAACTCGCCGGTCTTGTCGTCGTCTTCCTCCGGCGGCGGAGGTGGCCTCGGGGGCTCCGGCTCCGGCACGCGGTCTCCCAGCGCACCCTTGAGCGTGTGCAGCACCAGCCGCAGGTCGAGCGGCTTCTCCAACAACGCGAAGGCGCCGTGTTGGGTGGCCTCCCGGTGGTGCATGGGGTTCTTGTAGACCCCGGAGATCATCACGATCGGCGTGTGGCGCCCCCGGGGGTGCTCGCGGATTCGCCGCGCGACCTCGTAGCCGCTCAACGCGGGGAGCAGCAGGTCGAGGATCACCGCATCGAAGGGCTTCTTTTCGAAGGTCTGCGCGGCCCATTCACCGTCGCGCTCCACGGTGACGACGAAGCCGTGGCGCGTCAGCAGGTCGGCCAGCACCCGCTGCACACTGCGATCATCGTCGACGATCAACACATTGACTGGAGAGGTCGCCAAAGCGATTGGCGAATCTAGGCGACCTTCGAATAGGTGGGCAGCTGATATGTCGAAGGCCTGTTCACGCAGTAAGAAAGGAGTCGATTCATGATCCGCAGGTTCCTCACCGTCACCGTCACGCTCTCATCGCTCGCCCTGGCTCAGGGCTCCGAGGGGCCGGCCGCCGAAAAGAAGGCCGCCGCCGAGGTGACGGTCGACTCGCCAGAGGCGAAGGCCGCGAACGAGCTGGTCCAGAAGTACCTCACCGCGGTGAAGGCGAAGAAGTGGGCCGACGCCAGGAAGTTCCTTCACCCGAAGACGCTGGAGTCGATCGCCGAGCGCAAGAAGCGCCTCGGTCGCGAAGATCACCCCATGGCGCCGTGGTACCACGAGAAGATCGACACCTGGCTCAAGGACTTCAAGCTGGTGGGCGTCACCGCCGGCGCCGAGGGCACGTTCATCGTCGAGGCCAGCGAAGACAACTACCAGGTCGAGGAGAAGGGGCTCGCCGAGGGAGAGAAGGGCACCTACCTGGTCGGGAAGAAGGCCGGAAAGTGGTACGTGGTCGACAAGAAGCGGGGCGAGACCTTCACCCGGAGCAGCATCCGCCTGGGCTACAAGGGCTGGTTCGACGAGCCCGCGGCTGAACCCGCCGCGGAGGAGTGAGCCTCAGCCTCCGTCGCGAGACGGCGGAGGCTTCTCTCCAGGCTCTTTGCGCCGCGCCACCACGAAGCCCAGGCTGACGGCGGTGGGCGCGGCGCGGTGCAGCTCGATCTCGTCGCGCAGCGCGCGCTGGCCGGCCTCGTCGCGATCGTCCGTCGTCTCCAGCGCCGTCTCGAGGTCCGTGTCGCGCGGCGTGAGCAGCGTCGCGCCCAGCCGCTGCGCCCAGGCCTCGAGCGCCTTCGGGCTCGGCGAGCGTCCGACCCGCACCACCACCGTCATCCCCAGGCGGCCGTTGAAGGCGAGGTTGGGGCGCCAACGCTTCGCGACCGCGGCGGTGTTTCCGATGATCCGCCCGAAGCTGAAGATGCCGTCGAAGGCCCGCTCCGCGAACGCCACCGCCGCCACCGGGCCGTGCTTGATGGCCACCTTGTCGCCGATGGCGCCCAGCCGGGCCCGCTCCTTCAGGGTGTCGGCGACGCGCTCGTCGGGTTCGATCACCGTGAGATGGCAACCGAGCGCCCGGGTCAGCGCCAGCGCGCCGAGGCTGCCGTGGAGCTCCAGCAGGCTCGACTCGTCGTCCCAGCGCGCCGTCTGTGCGAAGCGTCGGAGCAGCGACTCGGACTGAAACAGCCGACGTGCCTCGGGCGGTACATACAGCGGGAACGGTTCGGCCATGGGTCGCGGCCCCATTACACAGGGGTTGAAACTACTACAAGTAGTAGACGATTCGCTTGTCGCTGTGGATGTCGGTGTAGATGGCCTTCCGTTGCTCTTCCGAGTGCAGGTACACGGAGACGGTCAGGGAGGTGTAGCGGCCCTCTTTGGAGACGTTCTCGGAGATGGCGTCGGGGCTGAGCTCGGCGCCCATCAGCCGGGCGAACTTCTGGCGGATGTACTCGGAGAAGCCGTGCTCCTGGCGGCCCATCACCTTGAAGGCGTACTCCGTGGGGTACACGATCAGCGGCTTGACCTCCTCGACGGAGGTCGGGTCGGGCGGCTTGGTGGGCTCGGTCGGGTCGCTCATAGGATGTTGCTGGCCACCTCGGCCAGGGCCGAGCGCTCGCCGCGGGTCATGGTGACGTGGCCCGCGATCTTCTGGTTCTTGAAGCGATTCACGACGTGCACCAGGCCGTTGTTGGTGGAGTCGACGTAGGGGTTGTCGATCTGTGCGGGGTCTCCGGTGAGCACGATCTTGGTGTTGTCGCCGGCGCGGGTGACGATGGTCTTCACCTCGTGGGGCGTCAGGTTCTGGGCCTCGTCGACGATGATGTACTGGTTGGGGATGGACCGACCGCGGATATAGGTGAGCGGCTCGATCTCGATGATCCCGAGGTCCATCAGCTCGTGGTACCCGCGGCCGGACTTCTTGTCGTTGCGCGAGAGGTTGAGCAGGTACTCCACGTTGTCGAAGATGGGCTGCATCCAGGGGTTGAGCTTCTCGTCGACGCTGCCGGGCAGGTAGCCGATGTCGCGGCCCAGCGGGAAGATGGGGCGGCTCACCAGCAGCTTCTGGAAGGCGGCCTCTTCCGTGACCTTCTGCAACCCGGCGGCGATGGCCATCAGCGTCTTGCCGGTGCCGGCCTTGCCCACGATGGTGACGATCTTGAGATCATCGTTGAGGAGCAGGTCGATGAGGAAGCTCTGCTCCATGTTGCGCGGCCGCACGCCCCACACGCCCTCCTTCACCTGGCGCGTCAGCGGCACCACGGCCTGCTTGTCGGCGTCGTAGCGCCCCATGGCGGTGTGCGAGGGGTTGGCGGCGTCCTTGAAGAGGAGGAACTCGTTGGGCTCGAGCTTGTCGAGATCGTCGATGCTCACCTTGGCGCCGGGCTTGTAGAGCTCGTTGATCACCTCCGCCGAGACCAGCCGCTCGGCGATGCCGGGGTAGAGGTCGGAGATCTCCACCCGCTCGGGCTCGTAGTCCTGCGAGAGCAGGCCCAGCGCGTCGGCGCGGATGCGCAGGTTGGTGTCCTTGGTGATGAACACCGTCTGCACGTTGGGCTCGCGCTGGCGGGTCTCGATGCCCACCGCGAGGATGCGGTTGTCCATCAGCTGCCCGTCGGCCATCGACTTGGGCAGGTCGTGTTCGACGAAGCTGACGCGGAGCATCCCGCCCGCGGGCAGCGGGACGCCCTCGGCCAGCCCGCCTTCCGCGCGGTGCTCGTCGAGGTAGCGCGCGACCTGACGGGCGTTGCGGCCCAGCTCGGACATGTCCTTCTTGAACATGTCGAGCTCTTCGATCACGTAGATGGGGATGATGACCGTGTTGTCGTCGAACGCGTAGATGGAACGCGGATCGTGCAGGAGCACGTTGGTATCGAGGACGAAGTTCTTCCGCGCCAAAAGGACCCCTTGTGAAGACGACGGGTAAAGTGAGCGCGAGTCTCACACGTAGTCGATGCGTTTGATCTCGAAATCGACCTCACCCAGGGGGCGCCGGACGGTGACCACGTCGCCCAGGTGGCGGCCCAGCAGCGCCCGCCCCACCGGCGAGTCCACGGAGATGCGCCCGCTCTTGAGTTCGGTCTCGTCGGGCCCCACCAACTGGTAGCGCACCTGGCCGCGGTCGTCCTCGTTGAGCAGGGTCACCGTGGCGCCGAAGTACACGCGGCCCGGGTCGCGTTGCTCGGCGGGGTCGACCACGGTGAGCCGCTCGAGGCGCTTGTCGAGGAAGCGCAGGCGGCGGTCGATCTCCCGGAGCCGGCGCTTGCCGTAGATGTACTCCGCGTTCTCGGAGCGATCGCCGAGCGAGGCGGCGAAGCTGACCTCGGCCGTCACCTTGGGTCGCTCCACCTGCAGCAGGTGCTTGAGCTCCGCGCGCAGCGTCTCCGCGCCGGCCCGGGTGATGTAGATGGGGCCCCGCGGCTTCGGGTCGGCCTCGTCTTCTTCGTCGTCGGGGACCTGCGCGTCGGGCGGATTTCTGGCCATGGCGTGCGCGTTGCCTCTAGCACGGGGCGTGGGGCGTGCTATGGGGCCGCGCGATGAGAACCCTCGCCGTCGCCGTCGTCAGCACCGTGCTGTGCCAGGCCTGCGAGAAGGTCGACTACATCGAGTTGGTGCCGGCGGAGATCATCCTCAAGCAGCCGAACAACCAGGTCTTCGTCGAGGCGAAGGCGATGTCGCGCCAGGGCGCGCGCGCCAACCACGCCACGGTGAGCTGGTCGGTGGGCGACGGCGCGGTGGCCAGGGTCACCAACAAGGGCCAGGTGACGCCGGAGGGTGATGGCGACACCGAGGTCATTGCGCGCGTCGGCGATGTGGAGGCGCGGGTTCCGGTGCGCGTCATCTACGTCGACCGGGTGGAGGTCGAGCCGAAGGCCCTGACGATGGTCGAAGGTCAGGAGGCCGCCGAGGTGCGCGTCAGCGCCTTCCGGAAGAACGGCAAGTCCATCACCGACCGCTCGGTCACCATGACCGCCAGGGACAAGACGATCGCGCAGGTGGTCGGCGGCGGGAAGATCCTGCCGCTCGATCCGGGGACGACCACCATCGACGTGCGCGTCGACAACGCCACCACCTCCTTCACGGTGGTGGTGGAGGCGGAGAAGAAGCAGAAGAAGTGATTGAGAGTCGATAGCTCAGTTGGTAGAGCACCGGCCTTTTAAGCCGAGGGTCGAGGGTTCAAATCCCTCTCGACTCACTGCAGTACAGCGGCCCTATCGTCTAGCGGTCAGGACGTTGGCCTTTCAAGCCGATAACACGGGTTCGAATCCCGTTAGGGTCACAGCAGAGCGAAGCGGCGGTTGGTAACTCCGGGTTATCAACCGCCGCTTTCTTCGTTACGCCAGCTGTTCGACGGTTCGTGGTGTGGTGCTGCGCATGAACGAAAAAACGCAGACGCATTCCGCAGGCTGGGTGGTGCAGACGTGGGTGAGCTTCTTCGCGGCGGTGGCGGTGACGACGGTGGGCATCTACTGCCTGCCCGTCGACGTCTGGGTGAAGGCCTTCATGGCCATGGGCCTGCTCTTCACCGTGGGCAGCACCTTCTCGCTGGCCAAGACGTTGCGCGACATGCACGAGTCGGAGTCGTTCCAGAAGCGGGTGGACGCCGCGCGCGTCAACCGCATCATCGCCGAGCACGACCCGCTCAAGCCTGCGCTGTGAAGTCGAGCAGGGCGAAGAACAGCGCGCCCTCGGACTCCCGGGGCTGGGCGCGGAACAGGCCGCGCGCGCCGATGCTCACCGCCACGTTGCCGGCCAGGGCCCAGGCGAAGCCCTCGTCGCAGTGGAAGTGGGGCCGCCAGAAGGCCGCCATGCCGTCTTGTTTCAGCTCCGGCTGACACACGCGGCGGACCCGGCCCGTGGCGGCCTCGGTGGCGTCGCCGTCGCTCCAGCTCCACACCCAGGTGAAGACGTCGGGGAGGTAGCTGCCCACCACCTGGGCCGGCACCTCCACCGGACCGCGGGGGAGGTCGAGCCGCAGCACGCCGTGGGTCGCGTCGAAGGCGAAGTCCTCCACGCCGCGCAGGCGCTGCTGCAGCTGGGCCTGGAGATCATGGAACGCGCGCGCGCTGCCCTCGATGGTGTCGAAGAGCGCGTCGGTGATGAGCAGCGAGTGCACCTCGGCGCGCTCCAGGCGGGTGAACCACGCCACGGTGCCGTCGGCGCGCAGCAGCTTCCAGTCGGCGAACTCGGTGCCGGGGCGCTCCACCAGCACCTTGCCGGGCGTCCAGCGGCCCTTGAGCGCGGCGTGGAGATCGCTCAGCGCCTCCGACAGGCGCAGCGCCTCGGCCCGGGTGTCGACGTGCAGCTGGGGCGCCGCCTTGGGAGACTTCGCGCCCTCACCCCGGGTCGACAGCTCGGTGACGCGGAGGCCCTCGGGGGTGTGCTCCACCGAGAGCTCCACCTTCGTCCACCCGCGGGGAGCGAGCAGCATCAGGCTGTCGTGCAGGGCGTAGACGAGAGGCTTGGGATCCATCGGTGCTTTGGGCCATACCGTGCCCGCCGTGTCGAAAGCGAGCGAAGTCAAAGCGCGGCTGCGCCCCGCGTTGTTGCGTTGGTTCGATCTGCATCGGCGGGCGCTGCCCTGGCGCGCGACGCGCGACGCCTACGGCGTGTGGATCAGCGAGGTGATGTTGCAGCAGACGCAGGTGGACCGCGTGGTGGGCTACTGGACCCGCTTCCTCGCGCGCTTCCCCAGCGTCGAGGCGTTGGCGGCGGCGCAGCTGGAGGAGGTGCTGGGGCTGTGGAGCGGGCTCGGCTACTACTCCCGCGCGCGGAACCTGCACCGGGCGGCGCGGGAGCTCGTAGCGCGCTTCGAAGGACAGCTCCCGGACTCCGTGGACGCGCTGCGCTCGTTGCCGGGCTTCGGCCGCTACACCGCCGGCGCGGTGGCCTCCATCGCCTTCGGGCTCCCGGCGCCGCTGGTCGACGGCAACGTGGCGCGGGTGTTCTCGCGGGTGCTGGAGATCGAGGGCGCGCCGCCAGACCGCGCGAGGGAGAAGGCCCTGTGGGCGGCCGCCGAGGCGCTGGTGGAGGGCCCACGCCCCGGCGACTGGAACCAGTCGCTGATGGAGCTGGGCGCCACGGTGTGCACGCCGCTGCGGCCGAGGTGCGGCGCGTGTCCCGCGCGGGCCGTGTGCGGCGCGCTGGCCAGCGGGCGCGTCGAGTCCTTGCCGGCGCCGAAGAAGCCGGCGGCGCGCAAGGTGCTGGAGCTGCAGGTGGCCGTCGCGCGCAGGGGCGGGGCCATCCTGCTGGCGAGGCGCGCGGAGCAGGGGCTCTTCGGTGGGCTCTGGGAACTGCCTTCGACGGAAGGCCGACTGGAGGCGCTGCTGGGCCGCCGCGCGACCATCGGCCCGGAGCTCGCCGTGCTGGAGCGGGTGCTGACGCACCGCCAGTTGGTGTTGAAGCTCTGGGTGGCCACGGTGCCGGCCAGGCTGGGCCCACCGCCCGAGGGCTACCTGGCGTGGCGGTGGGTGCCGCAGGAGGAAACGGCGTCGCTGGGGATGTCGTCGGCGACGCGCGCGGTGCTGGAGCGCGTCGCCAGCGGCTGAGGTGGCCTCAGTCGGCCTGCACCGCGAGCTTCGCCTTGTGGCGGAGGACGAACTCCACCAGCGTGCGCACGCCGCAGCCGGTGGCGCCCTTGCCGTAGTAGCCGCGCTCCCTGGGGGACTGCGACGGGCCGGCGATGTCGAGGTGGAGCCACGGCGCGTCGCCCACGAACTCCTTGAGGAAGAGCGCCGCGCTGCTGGCGCCGCCGGCGCGGTCGCCCGCGTTCTTGAGGTCGGCGATCTCGCTCTTGATGACGTCGCGGACGTACTCGCTCACCGGGAGCCGCCAGAGCTCCTCTCCGGCGTTCAACGCCGCGGCCTGCACGTCGGAGAACAGCTCGTCGTTGGGCGAGAAGGCGCCGGCGTAGACGTGGCCCAGCGCGACGATGCAGGCGCCGGTGAGGGTGGCGAGGTCGATGATGGCGGCCGGCTTGAGCTCGCTGGCCCAGGTCAGCACGTCGCCCAGCACCAGGCGGCCTTCGGCGTCGGTGTTGGTGATCTCCACCGTCTTCCCGTTGCGCGCGGTGAGCACGTCACCGAGCCGGTAGGCGTTGCCCGAGGGCATGTTCTCGCAGGCGCCGAAGAACGCGTGCACCGGGAACGAAGGCTTGAGCTTCGCCACCACCTTGATGGCGCCCAGCACCGCCGCCGAGCCCGCCATGTCGGTCTTCATGTCGATCATCGCGTCGGACGGCTTGAGCGACAGGCCGCCGGAGTCGAAGGTGATGGCCTTGCCCACGAAGACCACCGGCTTGCGCTTCGCCTCCTCGGGGTCTCGGGGGACGTAGGAGAGCTGCACCAGCCTGGGCTCCTCCACGCTGCCGCGGGCCACGCCGAGGAACATGCCCATCTTGAGCTCGGTGATCTTCTTGCGGTCGCCGATGGAGATGTTGAGGCCGGCCTCCTTCGCCATGGCCTTCGCCTCTTCGGCCAGCGCGGTGGGCGTCAGCGAGGCGGGCGGCTCGTTGACGAGGTCGCGCGCCCAGTTGGTGGCCTCGGCCACCAGGCGGCCCTGCGCGGCCATCTCGTCGTGCGAGCGCTGCTTCTTCACGCCCTGGGGGAGGTAGAGCTGCACGCGGTCGAGCTTCACCGGGAGCTCCTGCTTGCGGCTCTTCCACTTGCCGTAGCTGTACGCGCCCAGCTCGAAGCCCTCGACCACCGCCTTGATGAAGGCGTCGAGCTCGCTGAGCATGGGGACCGCGAAGGCTAGCTGCTTCGCCTTCAGGCGCTGCGCCAGCTTGGCGGCGCGGCCGGCGGCCTGCCGCAGCGTCTCGTGGGTCAAGGTGGCGCGCGAGCCCAGGCCCAGCAGCACCAGCCGCGTCGCGGGGAGCTTGCCCTGCGGCTGGAAGACGAAGACCTGCTCCGCCCGCGCCTTGAAGCCCTCGGCGTCGGCCAGCTTCAGCAGCGCGCCGCGGGTCTTCTTGTCGGCGGCGACCAACAGCTCGTTGGGCTCCTTCTTGCTGGAGAGTTCGGAGTCAAAGACGGGGAGGAAGACGACCTCGGCGCGGGCCTTCGTGGCGTCGCCGGCAACAAACGCGAAATTCATGAATGGCAGCCCATACTTGAGCGACGCTTGACGCACAAAAGGAAAGACCGTTGAGCGCGGCGCGTCATGCTCCTGTATGGTGCGCGCCGGAGTCTATGTCTGCATTCCTGACGCACCTCACGGCGGTGGAGCGACTGGCAGCACGGGTGAATGAGCTGCCAGCCGGCTTCGCGAAGGCCCTGTCTGAAGATCTCGAGTACGCGCACTTCGGCGCAGCCCTGCCAGAGCTCCCACGCTTCGGCGGTCTGATGAACGGGGTCGAGACCTGGCTGTCGCGCGGCTCCGTGCCGCGCTTCACCTGGCTGATGTCGGAGCACGCGCCGGTGCACTTCGGCCTCAAGGCCGCGGAGCTGGTGTCGAACGGCGCGCTGGTGGGCGTCGACGCCGGCCTCGCGTTCCTCGCCGGCTACTTCACCCGGCTGTGCGTCACCCGGGCGCTGGACCCGGTGGTGGAGCAGCTGGTCGCTCGCTACCGAAAGCCCGGTGAGTCGCGCGCGCTCACCCGGGACCGCGTGGAGTGGACGCAGTCGCTGCTCTTCATGCAGGACCTGCACGGCAGCCCGCTGGTGGGCACCCCGGCGCTGCGCACCAAGCTGCAGATCCGCAAGGAGAGCAGCGGGGTGAAGCGGGTCGGCCGCGGGTTGTACGAGCTCATCCGCGTCTCGTCGCTCGACGCCTTCGGTGAGGCGCCGTCGAACCACGAGGTCAACACCTGGGTGCGCGGCCTGTACGCCTACGGGGTGGTGTTGGCCTCGCCGCTGGGGCGCCTCAAGGTGAAGCTGGAGCCGAAGACGCTGTACCGGGGCGACGGCGTCGACGTCTTCGCCACCGTGGACCAGGGGTTGGCGCGCACGCGGGAGGTGCTGGCGCTGCTGGCCAGCATGATCCGCCGCAACTCCTTCACCGCGCGGGCCCGCGCGAAGTTCCTCGAGGTGCTGCCGGAGGGCACCTCCGCGGAGGCGCCTCCGCACCTGCACGCGGTGGCGTCGGCGTCGTGATCAGGGCTTGACGATGGTCGCCGACACCTCGTCGGCGTTGGTCTGCACCGTGGCGTCCGGCGGCGCGCCGCCCAGCGGGTTGAAGACCCAGCCGAAGGCGTCGGTGAGCGCCGCGGTGCCGGCGAAGGCCTTGAGCGCGAAGCTGGTGTTGGCCCGCAGCGAGGTGCCCGCGAAGCTGGCCGTGGACGTGCCCTGCTGTGACGCGAAGAGGACCGGCATCAACACCACCTGAGAGGCGCCGGTGAGGGAGACCGCCCGTGCCGCCACCAGCCCCAGTGGGAGCCCTTCCGGGGAGGACTCCGGACCCAGCTCGACGTCGCCGGAGAGCGCCACCGGCCCGAAGGCGAAGTCGGCCACGGTCTCTTCGCCCGCCACGATGGTCACCGGCCGCAGCACATCGGCGAGCAGGTTCACCGCCAGCCCGCCGTTGGCCAGCCCGAGGAGCGAGGGCACCGGCGTCACCCGGCCCGGCGTCAGCCCGGTGATGACGTAGGGGTATTCGGTCTCTCCGGGCGTGGTGAGGATCGCGTAGCCGTTCTGCAGTTGCTGCAGCAGCGCGGTGGCGTCGAGCCCGCCGCTCAGCGCGGTGGGGTCGAGCAGCGAGACGCGCAGGTCCTGCAGCAGCGGCGGCCTGGGCAGGGTGATGACGCCCCGGAGCGTCCCGAGCTCCGGCGCCGACGCGGCGAGGTACACCCGCACGTCC
>CALNBU010000632.1 GCA_937875615.1 uncultured Archangium sp. | reverse complement strand
GTCGGAGAGCCAGGTGGCGTCGCTCCAGGTGAACGCGTCCTGCGTCGGTGGGTCGCTGACGGAGGCCGCGAGCCCCACCTGCCCCAGCACGCCGGGGCCCTGCCCCACGCCGTCGGTGACGCCGGGCACGGTGACGCTGGCGCGCACCTGCAGCTGGGAGGGCGCGGTGGCGGCGGTGTCGGGCGTGAGCAGGGTCGCGCCGGTGATGAGCGGCTGCGAGACGTCGGCGTAGCGGAAGGCGTCGGCGAGCGTCGAGGCCTGGCCGTCGGGGTTGAGCACCGTCACCGAGACCCGCCCGGTGCTCGCGGCGGGCGGCGTGATGGCCAGCAGCCGGCGGTCGCTCTCGCGGACCACGCGGGTGGAGGCGTTGGCGCCGAAGCTGACGGTGACGTTGGCCCCGAAGCCCGTCCCGTTGATGGTTACCTCGGTGCCGCCCACCACCGGACCGCTGCCGGGGCTGACGGAGGTCACGATGGGCGCCGGGACGCCGCCGTCGGGCGCCGGCGCCTCCGGGCAGGCGAAGAAGAACAGCGCGGGCAGCACGAGCAGTCGCTTCATGAGCGTCATCCTTTCACGGCGCCGGCGGTCAGTCCGCCGATGAGGTATCTCTGGAGTGCGAAGAAGAGCGCCATCACCGGCGCGGAGATGAGCAGGGCGCCGGCCGCGAAGTGCCCCCACTCGGTCTTGTATTCGCCGACGTAGCGCTGGAGCGCCACCGGCAGCGTGAAGCGGGCGGCGTCGTTGAGCAGGGTGGCGGCGAGGATGAACTCGTTCCAGGCCTGCATGAAGCTGAAGAGCGCGGTGACCGCGAGCGCGGGGCGCGCCAGGGGCAGCACGATCTTCACGAAGACCTGCCAGCGCGACGCGCCGTCCATCAGCGCGGCCTCCTCCAGCTCGCGGGGCAGGGTGTCGAAGTAGCCCTTGAGCATCCACACGCAGAACGGCAGCGAGGAGGTGGCGTAGACCAGCACCAGGCCGCCCAGCGAGTCGAGCAACCCCAGCGTCTGGAGCAGCGAGTAGAGCGGCACCAGCATCAGGGTGGCCGGGAACATCTGCGTCACCAGCAGCAGCTGCAGGCCCGAGTCCTTGCCGGGGAAGCGGAAGCGCGAGAGCGCGTAGGCCGCGGTGACCGCGAGGCTCATGCCCACCAGGGTGGTCGCTCCGCTCACCACCAGGCTGGAGAGCAGCTGGCGACCGAAGAGCCAGCGCCCCTGCGCGTCGCTGGAGCCCAGCACCGCGCGGAAGTGGTCGAGGGTGACGGCCTCCGGCAGCGGGTTGGCCGACAGCGAGAGCGTCTGGGTGGGCGAGAGCGCCAGCTTCACCACCCACAGCACCGGGTACAGCGTGGCCACGCACAGCAGCGTCAGCAGCGCGTTGAGGGCGAAGAGGCGCAGGCGCGTCATGCCGGCTCCTCGCCGGACAGGCGCCGGGTGATGCGCGACCACACGAAGAGCACCACGAAGATGAGCACCGAGTAGGCGGCCGCGAAGCCGTACTGCTCGTTGCGCTGGAACGCCCAGCGAAAGGCCTCGCTCACCAGGATGTCGGTGCCGCCGCCGGGCTCGCCGCCCGACACCAGGTAGATGATGTTGAACATGTTGAAGGTCCACACGCTGCCGAGGATGACGGCGGGGAGCAGGGCCGGCCTGAGCAGCGGCAGCGTGATGTGGCGGAACTGCGCCCAGCGGGAGGCGCCGTCGACGGCGGCGGCCTCGTAGAGATCCGCGGGGATCGACTGCAGCGCGCCCAGCGAGACCACCATCATGAAGGGGAAGCCCAGCCAGGTGTTGGTGATGACGTTGGCGGCGAAGGCGGTGCTCCAGTGCGTGAACCAGCTCACCGGCTCCACGCCCAGCAGCCCCAGCAGCGCGTTGATGGCGCCGAACTGCCGGTGGAACATGCCCTTCCACATGAGCGCGGTGATGTAGTTGGGCACCGCCCACGGCACGATCAGCAGCACCCGGTACACCGCGCGCAGCTTGAGCAGCGGCTCCTTGAGGAGGATGGCGAGGAACAGCCCGAGGCTCACGTGCAGCACCACGTTCACCGCGGTCCACAGGAGCGTGACGGCCAGGGTGAAATAGAAGGAGAGCGGCTCGTTGAAGCGGTACCCGCGCGAGGTGAGGATGTCGACGAAGTTGGCCCCGCCCACGAAGGTGTAGTCCCCCGCCTCGTGGTGGAAGAGCGAGAGCGAGAGGCCGATGACGAAGGGGATCAACACCAGCGCCAGCAACCCCAGCGCCGCCGGCGCCACCCAGGTCAGCCCCAGCCAGGTCTCGGGCGACGGCTGGCGCGGCCGTCGCGCGTGCCGCCACAGGAGCCAGCTCACCCCCACCGCCAGGGCGATGAGCCAGGGGCGTGGGTCGGCCTGGGGCAGCGCCTCGCGGTTGAGCGCGCGGTAGCGGCGGTCGGCCAGCGCCCCGGCGTCCTCCGGGGCCACGCCGCCCTGCAGCACCGCCTTGAGCGCCAGCTTCATCGGCTCCCACACCCGCGCCATCTCCAGGGTGTTGGGGGTGGGCGTGGCGCGCTCGGCGGCGGCGCGGAAGGCGGAGATGAGCGGATCTCCCGACACCAGCGGGTCGTCCCAGGCCGCCAGCTCGGCGGGGATCTGCCGCCCCAGCGTCACCCGCTGCAGGGTGGCGTCGCCCACCGAGAGGTACCGCGCCAGGCGCTGCGCCGCCTCGGCCTGCTCGCTGCGCGCGGAGTCGAAGGCCGCCTCGACGCCGAGGAAGGGTGACATGGGCAGCCCGGTCTGGCTCACCACCGGCAGCGGGTGCACGGAGTAGCCAAGCTGCGGGTCGATCTCCGAGGCGAACCACGGGCCGCTGATGGCCATCGCGATGCGGCGCTCGTTGAACAGGGTCTTCACCAGCGCGCCGCTCACCTCCTGTGGCAGCAGCGCGCGATCCTGCAGCGACTTCACCCAGGTCAGCGACCGGGCCATCTCCGGGGTGTCGAAGCGGGCGCGGCCATCGGCGCCGAAGAGCTGGCCGCCGAAGCCAGCGAGGATCGGCGCGTGGAAATAGAAGTCGCCGGCCTCCCAGGCGATGCCGAAGGTGTCGGGGCTGAGGTGCGCGGGCAGCACCCGCTCCAGCGCGTCGGTGCTGTCGGGCGCGGCGACGCCCTCGCGCACGAACAGCGCCAGACACTTGATGGCCAGGGGGTAGCCGTAGTGCGCGCCGTCGAGCTCCAGCGCGGCCACCGCCGGGAGGAGATAGCGGTCGGTCTCCAGCGCGGGCGTGGGCGCCACCACCTTGAGGCGGTGAAACTGACGGAGGCGCTCGTGCGCGAAGATGAAGACGTCGGGCCCGGCGCCATGGGGAATGGCCGAGGTCAGCTTGGAGCTGAGCGCGTCGTAGGGCACCGCCAGGGCCTCCACCTCGAGGCCGGTCTCGGCGGTGAACTGCCGGGCGATGCGCTCGATGGCCTCCTCTTCACCGCCGCGGTAGCCGTGCCACAACCGGAGCGGAGCGGCGAGCGCCGCCGAGGCGAAG
Source organism: uncultured Archangium sp. (assembly GCA_937875615.1). Classification (GTDB taxonomy): domain Bacteria; phylum Myxococcota; class Myxococcia; order Myxococcales; family Myxococcaceae; genus Archangium_A. Next base: position 6,967 of record CALNBU010000632.1, on the reverse strand, counting down.
AGCAGCAGCAGCGACGCGGCCACCCGTCGCGCGCCACGGCTCATGGGTGCCTCAACGCGCGGGCGCCGTCCGCGGAGAAGACGTGCAGCACGTCACCCAGCGGGCGCACCGCTACCGTCTGGCCCACCTCCACCGAGCTCCCTTCGAAGCGCGCGGCGAGCGGCCCGGCGGCGGTCTGGAGGAACGCGTAGCCGTCGAAGCCGAGGCGCTCCACGGCCAGCACCTCGCCCCGCAGCGGCCCCTCGTCGGCGACGCGGAGATCCTGGGGGCGCAGGCCCAGCTTCACCTCGCCGCTGGCCTCGCCGACCGCGTCGAGCGTGAAGCCCGCGCCCCGGAAGTGCGCGCCGTCGCGGCGCGCGGTGAGCAGGTTCATGGAGGGCGAGCCGAGGAACTGGGCCACGAAGGTGTTGGTCGGGCGGAGGTACAGCTCCATCGGCGGCCCGAGCTGCTGCAGCAGGCCCTGGTTGAACACCGCGACGCGGGTCGCCAGCGTCATGGCCTCGACCTGGTCGTGGGTGACGTAGAGCATGGTCACGCCCAGCTGGCGGTGAAGCCGCGAGAGCTCACCGCGCATCTGCACGCGCAGCGCGGTGTCGAGGTTCGAGAGCGGCTCGTCGAAGAGGAACAGGCGCGGGCGGCGCACGATGACGCGCCCCATGGCCACCCGCTGCCGCTGCCCGCCCGAGAGCGCCTTGGGCTTGCGGTCGAGCAGGGCGTCGAGCTCGAGCATGCGCGCGGCCTCGGCGACGCGCGCGTCGATGTCCGCGCGCGGCAGCTTCCGCAGCGTGAGCCCGAAGGCGAGGTTCTCGCGCACCGTCATGTGCGGGTAGAGCGCGTAGCTCTGGAACACCATGCCCACGTCGCGCTCGCGCGGCGGGAGCTCGTTCACCCGCTGGCCCCCCAGGTACACCTCGCCCTCGTCCGCCGTCTCGAGCCCGGCGATGATGCGCAGCAGCGTGGTCTTGCCGCAGCCCGAGGGCCCCACCATCACCAGGAACTCGCCGGCCTGCACCTCGAGGTCGACGCCCTTGACGATGGCGTTGTCTCCGAAGCGCTTCTTGAGGCCTACGAGGCGAACGTCACTCACACGGCCAGCAGGCGTAGCTGACGCTCGCGTTCAATGCCCTCAAAACCCGCTGACGCGTCGCGCCATCAGAAGCTGGCGTCGGAGATGGCCATGCCGGTCACGCGGAGCGTGCGGGCCAGCTCCACGAGGCCGCTGCGCGCGTCGGAGTAGCGCAGGTGGATCAGCATCTCGTCGTTCTTCATTTCGAGGATCTGGTACGTGAGGAGCTTGTCGGCGCGCCGCTTCTTGGCCTCGTCGAGCAGGCAGAGATCCTCGCAGGACTCGAAGACGCCCGACTTGCCGCCGTCGCCGATGACCTCCACCTTGCGTCGGGTGCTGGTGTTGGCCTCGGTCATGTAGTTGTGGCGGTGCGGCTCCAGCACCCGGCCCTTGCGCTTCTGGGTGAGGTAGTTGCTGAACACCTCGTAGGCGAGCTCATCGTGCCGGTTGCCGCCGCCGATCGAGGGCAGGGCGGGGAGCGCGGGCAGCGCCAGGCCCTTGTCGCAGGTCACGAACTCCACGCCCTTCTGACAGCCCTTGTCGCACTCGCTGTCGCTCATGTTGTGGATCCACACCTTCTCGCTGCCGTTGCTGGGGAGCGGCTCCGAGAAATCGAAGATGGCCTTGCCCAGCATCTCGCGCCAGTACACCTTCGGCGGCGGTCCACAGGCGACGAAGGTCATCAGACAGGTCACGGCGAGCAGCAGCTGCTTCATGGTGGAAGTCTCCTTGGGTTAACCCGGTGACACCCCGGCGCGCGCCGGAGTGCAACGAAAACCGTCGGGCCCTACTTCTTCGCGCGGCCAGGCTGCTCGTCGCGCACCTCGAAGCGCATCTCGTCGGCGGTGGCCTGCAGCTCCGGCGCGTACATGGCCTCGACGCGGGCGGGGAGGGCCGAGAAGCGCCCCGGCACCTCCGCGCGGAGCTCGTAGCTGAGCTTGACGGTGCCCACCGGGAGCTGCGTGAGGAACATGGCCACCCGGTCGGTGCGCAGCTCGGCGTGGGCGCACTGGTGGTTGCACACGGCGGGGCCTGACTGGAGCGCGACGGCCTCGAAGCCTGCGGGCTTGAGGTCCTCCACCATCAGGAACTCCATCGCCTTGTTGGCCGTCAGCTCCAGCTCGACGCGCACGCGCTCGCCGGAGTCCACCGGCATGCCGTACTCGGCCTGGGTGGTGATGGGCACGTCGCCGCCGGGGCGCCCCAGCAGGGTGTAGCGGCGCTCGATGCGGAGGTCGCCGCCCACCCCCTTGATGAAGTCGTTCATGTTGAAGACGTCGATGGCCGCGCCGAAGTAGCCGGTGCCGCCGCCGTCGTGCCGCACGGTCACCACGTTGGTGCCGGCCTTGAAGGCCGCGTCGCCCAGCACCACCGGCTCGGTGAGGTTCAGGCCGCCGTGCGTGTAGGGCACGCGCTTCACCTCGCGCCCGTTGACGCTGACGATGAACAGCCCGCTGCGGTTGCCGGCGTCTTCCCGGCGCGCGAGGTCGGCCAGCGCATAGATGGCGAAGGCGGTGTCGCGCGTGTTGCGCCAGCGCCCGCCGTTGCGGCGCAGCACGAGGAAGTCGGTCAGGGGAGCGATGAGCGGCGAGGCGAGATCGTACCGGGCGTAGGCCATGAGCGTGAAGGCGGTGGCCTCGATGGCGGCCGAGGTGCTCCAGGCGTCGTTGGCTTCGCCCACCGCGGCGTCGGGCCGGCCCCTGGCGGCCTGCACCACGTCGTCGAGGTTCTCCACCGCCACGCGGGCGCGGCGGTCCTTGAGCTCCAGCAGCGTCAGCGCGAGCTGCGCGCGCGCGCGCGGCGTCAGCGCCGAGCGGCGGGAGAACACGGTGTCGACCGCGGCCTTCGGCGCGCCGCCGGTGCTGGCCAGCGCGTACACCATTTAGGCGTGCGTCTCGGGGGCGTCGAGGCCGCGGCCGAGGTTGCCGATGAGGAACTGACGCCCGCGGGCGATGACGTCGGCGCGCACCTCCAGGCCGGCGGCCTTCGCCTGCGACAGCGCGCTCACCACGTAGGCCGTCATCCACAGGTTGCTGGGGTCCGCGCTCCACCAGCCCCAGCCACCGTCGCCGTGCTGGAACTCCACCAGGCGCTCGAGGCCCTTCGCGGTCATCTCGTCGAGCTCGGCGGGGACCCGCGTGGTCGGCAGGTTCAGGTCCTTCACCGCGCGGCGGGCGATGACCGCGGGCACGAAGCGCGAGAGCGTCTGCTCCACGCAGCCGTAGGGGTACTGGGCGAGCCAGGGCAGGGCGTCGAACATGGTGGCCAGCAGCGTGGGGGTGAGGTTCAGCTCCAGCTGGGTGAGCGACGGCTTGCGCTTCTCCGGGAGCAGGAACTCGAAGGACTGGGTGTCCTGGACCCGGCCCGCGAAGAACTGGCGCTGCGCGGAGCCGTGCACGAAGGCCGGGAGCTTCCACTCCATGCCGTCGGAGCTCCCGCCGCCCCGCACCGTGGCGCGCAGGGTGCGCTCCCCCAGGTCCACCACCTTGAACTTCGCGTCGAAGCGCAGCACCTGTTCGGGCTCGACGCGCAGCACCTGCTTGACGGGCGAGAGCGCCTTGAAGCCGGGCGCGGACAGCGTCACCTCCACGTCGGTGGCCTTCGGGAGGTGGCTCTCGACGACCGCGGAGAGCACCACCTCGTCGCCCTCGACGAAGAAGCGCGGCGCCTGCAGCCTCACCATCAGCGGCTTCGAGGTGCGCACCGTGGCGCTGCCCTGGCCGAGGTGGGGGCCCTCGGTGACGACGGTGGCGGTGGCCTTCCAGGCGGTGAGCGAGTCCTTGAGGGCGAAGGGCTGTCGGCTGGCCGTGCCCAGCTTCCCGGGGAGCGCCGCGAACCAGCCGGCGGAGGTCGAGAAGTCCTGTCGGAGCTTCACCTCTTCATCGCGCGGCGCGGCGAGGCCGCCCTGGTCTGCCTTGCTGGCGCTGCGCTTCTCCCGCGCGCCGTCATCGGCCAGCTCTGCGGCGGGGCTGGCCTCGGCGCGGGCCAGCGGCGAGGCTGGAGAGAGGGCCTTCACGGGGCCCGTCGCGGCGATGGGGGCGGGCTGCACCAGCTGCTCTGTGTCCTCCGTCGGCTCCTGCTGGGGCGCCGTCTTCCCCGGGCGCGCGCGGGTGTAGCGCTGGTTGAACGAGCTCTGGGTGCTGACGCGGAGCTGTCGCTGGGTCCGGCCGAAGAACGAAAGGAAGTCGGTGCGCTCGGGCGTGATGGCGAAGAGCGCCTGGTCCACCACGGTGAGCGAGGTCTCGGAGGCGGCGCCGGCCTTTCCTCCGGAGGTGAGCACCGACGCGGTGACCGAGGCGCCGGGCTCCACCGCCGTGGCGCCGAGGTCGACCTTCACCGGGAGCTCGACCTCGCTCCCGCGCACCCGCACCGGCAGCAGGCGCATCTGGAGCTGCACGTCTTCGAAGCGGCTCGCCGACAGCCAGCCGTTGGGGGCCACCTCGGCCATGAGCGGGAGCTCCAGGAAGCGGGCGCGGCCGTTGAGCGCCACCACCTGCGCGTCGACGAGCGAGTCTGCCTCCAGCGAGACCAGCATGTGCCCGCCGGCGCGTCCCCCGGCCACCAGCACGCGCAGGCGGTCGCCCACCTTGAGCGGGGCGCGGTCGACGAAGAGCTGGAAGCCGGGGCCCGGCACCAGCGGCTTGACCTCGTTGGTGAGCCAGAGGTCGGTGGTGGCCAGCGCCGGGCCGTCGGGATCTCCGCTGCTCAGCACCTCGAGGCGCACCGAGCCCACCGCGTCGGCGTCGAGCACCGCGCGGCCGCGGCCCGCCACCAGCCGGGTCCGCGCCTCGCTGATGCGCGACGGCTTGCCCCCATCGGTGAGCCGGGAGAGGCGCAGCACCACGTCGGGGTTCGCCGGTCGCCCGTTGGCGTCCTCGGCGCGGAGCTGCACCCCGACGCGCTCGCCGGGCCGGTAGAGGTAGTGGTCGGTCTTGAGGTCGACGAACCAGGGGACGCGCGAGGCCTTCACCGAGCCGCTGCCGGTGATCTCCCTCCGCGAGGCGTCGGTGACGAACACCTGCGCCTGGTAGTCGAGCTGCGCGTGCTGGACGACCTGGCCCTTGTCGAGCGCCGGGACCGTGACCTCCGCGCTGCCGTCGGCGCCGGTCTTGAATTGAATGGTGTGCGTGGCGAGGGTGGGGTTGCGGTACCCGCCGAAGCCGCCGCGCCGGTAGAGCGGCACCGGGTACGCGTCGTCGCTGGAGAAGTGGGGCCCGCCGTCATCGACCGGGTCGTCCGGCCATCGACCGAAGCTGTGGCTCCACGGTTGGACGGTGACGATGGCGCGCCCGCGGGCGTTGGCCACCGCGCCGCCGGAGTAGTAGACCGCCTTCACCTGGAACTTCACCGGCTCACCGGGGCGGGGGCTGCCCAGCGGCTCCACCGTCACCGTGTACTCGGGCGGCTTGTAGGCCTCGACGCGGAAGCTCATCCCGGGCTGGGCGAAGTACTCGTGGTCGCTCTCGACGCGCAGCCAGTACGCGCCGAGCGTGGCGCCGGGGTCGAGCTTCAGCGTGAAGCTGGCGGTGCCGAAGGCGTTGGTGGTGACGGCCTGCGCCACCAGCTCCTTGCCGGTCGGGTCATTCACCCGCACCCGCGCCGCCTTGCCCGCGATGGGCGTCGAGGGGCCACCTTCGCGCGCGCGGAGGAACAGCTTGAAGCCCACGGTCTCGCCCGGCTTGTAGAGCGGTCGGTCGGTCATCACGTAGGCCAGCTGCTCGCGGTTGGCGCCGTACCAGCGCGAGCCTCCGGCGGAGGTCCACGTCAGCTGCTCATTCTTCCGTGTCCACACCTGCATGGCGTCTTCGCCGCGCTCGACCTTGAAGCGCGCCAGGCCGCTGGCGTCGGTGCGCCCGTCGAGGCGCCTGGGCTTCGCCCCGTCGGTGTTGATCCACAGGGCGACCTCGGCGTCGGGCTGGATCTCGCCCGTCTCCACGTCGAACACCGCCACCAGCACCTGACCCCGGTCGGTCTTGGCGATGCTGGCGTGCTGGCTCACCAGGGCCCAGGCCCGGTCGGTCTGCCCGTCGGCGTTCACCTCGAGGGCATAGGTGCCGGGGGCGCTCACCTCGAGGGGGAACTGGGTCGAGCCCGGCGCGTGGCGGCTGGTCTCCTGCAACGTGCTGGTCCAGGTCTTCACCACCTTGCCGCTCAACCGCGCCGGATCTCCCGGCCAGCTGTTGCCGGGCTGGGTGAAGGGGTCGATGCGCCGCAGCGTCCACTGCGCGTTCTTCACGTTGCGGAAGCTCACCTGCACCACCGGCTGCACGCCGGGCAGCTCGTTGTTGGGCACCCCCAGGTTGACGCGGGGCCGACGGATCTCCGCCGCCTGCGACTGGGCGTGTCCGCGCACGTTGCTGGTGGTGGGGCTGAAGCGGGCGACGATGCCGTCGTACAGCTCCAGCGCCTCGGTGTACTTCCCGGCGGCCTCGCGGCGCTGGCCGAGGAGATGGAGCGCGTCGTCGGCGGAGTCGGTGCTGGTCTTCCCCAGCTCGCGCAGCTCGGCCTCGGCCTCGGTCACCTTCACGCTCCGGTTCAGCCGGACGCTGGCGCGGCGGAAGCGCAGCTGCGCGTTGAAGTCGGCGGAGCCCTTCAGCGAGAGGCCCAGCTCGGCGAGGCTGTCGGCGCGCGGCGCGTCCCAGGTCCGGTTGAGCTCCACCAGCACCGCGCTCTGCAGCAGGGCCCTGGCCTCCGCGCCCTGTCTCCCGTCGATGGCGCCGGCCTGCTTGAGCAGCGCCGACATGACGTCGAAGGAGAGCTCGCCGCGCTCCCAGGTGGTGTGCTGGGCGATGGCGCGCGCGAAGTCCTTCTCGCCGCCGTTGGCCATCTTCCGGAGCGCCTCGTGGCTTCCACGGCCGGCCTTGACGCAGGCGATGGCCTGCTTCGCCTGGGCCTCTCGCC
>CALNBU010000631.1 GCA_937875615.1 uncultured Archangium sp. | reverse complement strand
CTCGGCCATCGAGAACTTGTACCCATCGCTCAGCAGCATCGATACGGGCATCCGTACCTCCCGGGACGACTTAAACAGACCACAAAAAGTCTTCAATACTCTTTTAGTGCGTCCACGAAGAGGACCGTGGCGACGCCCGCACCCACGAAGGCGCCCAGGGCCAGCATCTGCAGCGCGCGGCGCCGCGAGGCCCCCAGCGAGAGCCGGAGCGCCGCCTGCGCCAGCAGCACCAGCCCCACCGCGGCCACCGGCAGCGCGTGCGACCCCACGGTGCCAAAGCGCGTCAGCAGCCAGCAGCTGCCAGCCCCCGGCGAGGCGCAGCGCCTTCCAGTCGGCGGCGTCGCGGGAGGCGCGGAGCATCACCAGACAGAACAGCACCCCGGTGGCGCCGGTCATCCCCTGGCTGGCGATGCCCGAGGGCGTGCCGCGCCAGAAACCGAGCACCGACACAGCTGCGAAGAGCGTAAGCGGGAGCGACCAGACCATGGCCTCACCCTACTTCCGCCGCTGGAGCTTCGGGGGAGGAAGACCGCTCAGGCCGGCTGACCTTCCATGGTGGCTGTTGTAGAGAGTCCAGCTTCCCACCGTGTCCGCGCTGCTCCTCTCTTTCCTCGCCGCCGCTCCCGTGCAGGTCTCCGCCGACAAGCTGGAGATCTTCCGGCGCGACGCGCGCGCGCTCTATTCGGGCCACGCGAAGGCGGTGCGCGACTCGCTGACGCTGACCTGCGACACCATCGAGGTGCTGTTCACCCCGACCGACGAGGTGCAGCGGATCATCGCCCGCGGCAACGTGGTCGCCGTCGACGGCGACCGCCAGGCCTGGGGCGACACCGCGGTGTTCGAGAACGCGACCGGGGTGTTGACCGTCACCGGCAACCCGCGGGGCAAGCAGGGCGCGCGGGAGGTCGACGGAGAGGTCGTCACCTTCACCACCGGCACCGAGCAGGTGGTGGTGACGCGCGCACGCACCCGCGCCACCGACGCCCGGAACAACCCGGTCTCCATCGACGCCGATCGACTCGAGCTGCTGGGCCAGGCGCGCGAGGCGGTGTGGAGCGGCAACGTGCGCGCCGTGAAGGAGGCCCTGACGCTGCGCGCGCCGAC
>CALNBU010000630.1 GCA_937875615.1 uncultured Archangium sp. | reverse complement strand
GACCTGGCCCACCAGCGCGTCGAGCGACGTGAAGCCCAGCGCCGCCATGCGGCGACGCAGGCCGCCCGCCAGCAACAGGAAGAAGTTCACCACGTCGTCGGCGCGGCCCTGGAAGCGCTCGCGCAGCTTCGGGTCCTGGGTGGCGATGCCCACCGAGCAGGTGTTGAGGTGGCACTTGCGCAGCATCACGCAGCCCTCGACGATCAGCGCGGCGGTGGCCACGCCGAACTCCTCCGCGCCCAGCAGCGCGGCGACGAGGAGATCCCGCGAGGTGCGCAGGCCCCCGTCGACCTGCAGCCGCACGCGGTCCCGCAGTCCGTTCATCACCAACACCTGCTGGGCTTCGGCGAGGCCCAGCTCCCACGGGAGCCCGGCGTGCTTCACCGAGGCCAGCGGCGACGCGCCGGTGCCCCCCTCGTAGCCGGAGACGATGACGCCGCCCGCCCCGGCCTTGGCCACGCCGGCGGCGATGGTGCCCACGCCGACCTCGCTCACCAGCTTCACGCTGACCCGGGCCGCGGGGTTGACCGCCTGCAGATCGTAGATGAGCTGGGCGAGGTCCTCGATGGAGTAGATGTCGTGGTGCGGCGGAGGCGAGATGAGCGTCACCCCCGGCGTCGACCAGCGCACCTTCGCGATGCGCTCATCGACCTTGTGCCCGGGCAGCTGGCCGCCCTCTCCGGGCTTGGCGCCCTGCGCGACCTTGATCTGCAGCTCATCGGCGTTGACGAGGTACTCCGCGGTGACGCCGAAGCGGGCGGAGGCGATCTGCTTGATGGCGCTGCGCCGCCAGTCTCCGTCGGGCTCCCGCGCGAAGCGCCGCACCTCCTCGCCGCCCTCACCGCTGTTGGACTTCGCCCCCAGCCGATTCATGGCGATGGCCAGGGTCTCGTGCGCCTCCGCGGAGATGGAGCCGAAGGACATGGCGCCGGTCACGAAGCGACGGGCGATCACCTCCGCGGGCTCGACCTCCTCCAGCGGCACCGGCCTCGACTTCGAGGTGTCGATCTCCAGCAGCCCGCGCAACAGCGTCGGGTCGAGGTCCTCTTCATCTGCGAGGCGCTCGTACTCGGCGAAGAGCACGGCGTCGTTGAGGCGCGCGGCCTTCTGCAGCGCGGCGATGGTGTCGGGGTTCCACTTGTGTCGCTCGCCCTGTCGGCGCCACTGGTAGACGCCGCCGGTGAAGGGCACCACCACCTCGTGCGCCGCGAAGCCCCGCTGGTGGCGCGCGCGCACCTCCTCGTCCAACTCCACGAGGCCCACGCCGCTCAGCCTGGAGGGGGTGCCGCCGAAGTGCCGGTCGACGAGGCCGCGCTCGAGGCCCACCGCTTCGAAGATCTGCGCGCCGCGGTACGACTGCACGGTGGAGATGCCCATCTTCGACATCACCTTGAGCAGCCCGTCACACACCGCCTTGATGAAGTTCTGCACGCCCTTGCCCCCGGGCGCCTGCGCCACGGTGTCGAGCGCGAGCCACGGACCGACCGCCGCGGCGCCGAAGCCGATCAGCAGGGCGAAGTGGTGGACCTCCCGGGCCTCGGCGGTCTCGACCAGCAGGCCGGTGTGCCGGCGGATCCCCTGCTTCACCAGCCGCTGATGCACCGCGCTCACCGCCAGCAATGCGGGGATCGGCAGGTGCCGCGCGTCGACGCCGCGGTCGCTCAAGATGAGGATGTCGGCGCCCGTCTCCACCGCCGCCACCGCCGCGTCACAGAGCCGCTCCACCGCGTCCTCGAGGCTCCCTCGGTACGTCAGCGACAACACCTTCGGGTCGAACGCGCCCAGCGAGCGCATCACCTTGAGCCGCGCCATGTGCTCGTTGGTGAGCAGCGGCCCCGGCAACGAGAGCCGGTAGCAGTGCTCCGGCGTCTCGTCGAAGGTGTTCCCGTCGGGGCCGATGCTGGTGGCCAGCGACATCACCATCGCCTCGCGGATGGGGTCGATGGGCGGGTTGGTGACCTGCGCGAAGAGCTGATGGAAGTAGTCGAACAGCGACGGGGCCCGGTCGCTGAGCGCCGCGAGCGGCGCGTCCTGGCCCATGGAGCCGGTGGGCTCCTTCCCGTCCTTCGCCATCGGCTCCAGGATGAGCCGGAGATCTTCATCGGTGTAGCCGAAGGCGCGCTGCAACCGTCGCAGCTCCTCGTCCGGGAGCGGCGGCGAGGGATCGACCTGGGGCAGCTCGTCGAAGGTGAAGACGTTGCCCGCCAGCCACTTCCGGTACGGCCAGCGGTTGACGATCTCCTTCTTCACCTCGGCGTCCTCCACGATGCGCCCCTCCTCGGTGTCGACGAGGAACATCCGCCCCGGCTGGAGCCGGCCGCGCCGCAGCACCTGCTCGGGGGGCAGGTCGATGACCCCCGCCTCCGAGGCGAGGATGACCCGCTCATCGGTGGTCACCACGTAGCGCGCCGGGCGCAGGCCGTTGCGGTCGAGCGTCGCGCCCACCAGGTGACCGTCGCAGAAGGTGATGGCCGCGGGGCCGTCCCACGGCTCCATCAGCGAGCTGGAGTATTCGTAGAAGGCGCGCCGCGCGTCATCCATCTCCGGGTGGCCGTCCCAGGCCTCGGGGATCATCAGCATCATGGAGTGCGCCAGCGAGCGCCCACCCAGCGTGAGCAGCTCCAGCATGTTGTCGAACTGCGCGGAGTCGCTCTTGCCGGGCACGATGATGGGGTGCAGCCGGTCGAGCGTGCCTCCGAACTTCGCCGACTGCAGCAGGCTGCGGCGCGCGCTCATCCAGTTGCGGTTGCCCTGCACGGTGTTGATTTCGCCGTTGTGCGCGATGAAGCGAAAGGGCTGCGCGAGATCCCAGGTCGGGAAGGTGTTGGTGGAGAAGCGGGAGTGCACCACCGCGATGGCGGAGACGAGGTCTGGGTCCCGGAGGTCGGCGTAGAAGGCCGGCAGCTGCGCGGGCAACAGCAGGCCCTTGTACACGATGGTCTCCGCCGACAGCGAGGCCACGTGGAAGCGCCCGTCGGGGTCC
>CALNBU010000629.1 GCA_937875615.1 uncultured Archangium sp. | reverse complement strand
CGTCGACATGTTCGACTGCGTGTTGCCCAGCCGCACCGCGCGCAACGCGCTGCTCTTCACCTCGCAGGGGAAGCTGACCATCAAGAACGCGCGCTACGCCCGGGACGAGCGGCCGCTCGACCCGAGCTGCGGCTGTTACACCTGCCGCACCTTCTCCCGCGCGTACCTGCGGCACCTCTTCGTGGCCGAGGAGCTGGTGGCCATGCGCCTCAACACGCTCCACAACCTGCACTTCTTCCTGACGCTCATGCAGCAGGCGCAGGCGGCCATCGAGCAGGACCGCTACGGCGACTTCCTGCGCGACTTCCACGCGCGCCCGCAGACGCCGCCGTGAGCCGTCAGGGCTGACAGGACTGCTGGTCGCTGGTGCCGCTCACCGCCTTGCACGTGGTGCCCTCGGGGCACACCACGCCGTCTTTGCAGACGGGGCTGCAGACCTGGCTGCTGCCGCCCATGAAGGTGCAGATGCTGCCGGTGGTGCACTCGCGGGTGTCACCCAGCTGCGCGCAGCCCTTGCTGCAGAAGCCGCCGTCGACGAGGGGGAAGCAGCTCTGCCCGGGCTCGCAGTCGCCGCTCTCTGTGCAGCGCTCGCCGACGAGCGAATAAGAGGAACAGGCCGTCACCAGCATCGAGGTGAGCAGAAGGAGCAGTCGGATCATGGGAGGCGGCCCCTAGCACAGGTTCGCGTCATGTGCGCTTGCCGCGTACCGAGACCGCTGCTAATGCCGCGCGACCTTGAATCCCATGTCGATTCCGCAGCTTCCCGTCGTTGTCGCTCAGGCCGCGCCCGGAGGGGGCCTGGGGGGTAACCTCATCTTCTTCGTGGCGCTGTTCGCCATCATGTACTTCGTGCTGATTCGTCCGCAGCAGAAGCAGGCGAAGGAGCAGCAGACCCTGCTGACCGGGTTGAAGAAGGGTGACGACGTCATCATCTCGGCGGGCATCGTCGGGAAGATCTTCTCGGTCGATGACAAGTTCCTCAGCCTCGAGGTGGCGCCCAACGTGAAGCTCCGGGTGCTCAAGAGCAGCGTGCAGGCCCGCGTCAACGTCGAGTCACCGAAGAGCCCCGCGGCAGAACCAAAGAAAGAGGAGAAATAAGCGATGGACCGCAGCTGGTACACGCGTCTGGTCATCATTCTCGCCGTCACCTTCTTCACGGCGTGGATGCTGGTGCCGACCTACTATTCGTTCTTCCGCCTCGAGCGCGCCGATCGCAACGACGTACAGAAGCTCGAGGAGGTGCTCCCCGCGTGGGCGCCGCCCGCGCGCTTCCGCCTGTCGTTGGGTCTCGACCTGCAGGGCGGCATTCACCTCGTCATGCACGTCGACATGAAGACCGCGCTGACCAAGAAGGCCGAGCGTCGCGCGGCGTCGATGGTCTCGTGGGTCGAGAGCAAGAAGCTCGGTGAGCTCGAGGTGCCCGACGTCGACCCCAACACCAACCGCGTGACGTTGCGCGTGAAGGACCCCGCCACCGCGGAGGCCATCTCCAAGTCGATCCTCGACACCTTCACCGACTTCTCGCTGGTGCGCCGCGACGGCGCCACCCTGGTGCTGGAGCTCAACAGCCTGGCGCTCGCCGGCTCCTCGGAAGAGGCGCTGGACATGGCGATCCTCCGCATCCGTCAGCGCATCGACAAGTGGGGCGTGGCGGAGGTCCAGATCTCCAAGCTGGGCACCGACCAGATCCAGATCTCGCTCCCCGGCCAGTCGGACCCCGAGCAGGTCAAGGAGCTCATCGGCACCACCGCGCAGCTCGAGTTCCGCATCGTGGCGCAGGACTCCTCCTTCTTCTCGAACATCTTCACCTCGTCGCCGCCGGAAGACACCGAGCTCATCCGCCTGTCGATGGTGCGCGGCAGCGACGACTCGCCGAACCCGCCCTACCTCGAGTCCGAGGACCGCGCGGCGCTGTTGGCCTACGTCGACGGCAAGGTCCCGGCGGGCCAGAAGGTGCTCACCCACTGCGTGACGGCCCCGGGCCCCAAGCGCCAGTGCGTGAAGTACCAGACCTACCTGCTGGAGTCGGCGAACGTGGCGGGCGACCTGCTGCGCACCGCCTACTTCCCGGGCGTGCCGAACAACCGCGGCCAGTACCACGTGCAGTTCGAGATGCAGCCTGAGGGCGCCAGGCAGATGGGCGAGCTCACCGGCGCGCACGTCGACCGGCAGATGGGCATCGTCCTCGACGACAACGTGATGTCGGCGCCGTCCATCCAGTCGCAGATCTCCGAGTCCGGCTCGATCTCCTTCGGCCGCATGGGCCCGGAGGCGAAGGAGTACGGCAAGCTGCTCGCCACCACGCTGCAGTCGGGCGCGCTCCCCGCGCCGGTCACCATCGGTGAGATTCGCCAGGTGGGCGCCTCGCTGGGCGACGAGCTGATCAAGAAGGGCACGTTGGCGGCGGGCATCGGCCTGCTGCTGGTCGTGCTGTTCATGGCCATCTACTACAAGGTGTCGGGCCTGGTGGCCGACGTGGCGCTCATCCTCAACGGCGCGCTGATCCTCGCTGGCCTCGCGGTGTTCGGCGCCACGCTGACGCTGCCGGGCATCGCCGGCTTCGTGCTCACCCTGGGCATCGCGGTCGACGCCAACGTGCTCATCAACGAGCGCATCCGTGAAGAGCTCGACGCCGGAATGTCGGCGCGCCAGGCGGTCGACGCCGGCTACGACCGCGCCTTCTGGACCATCTTCGACGCGCACGTCACCGCGCTCATCGCCGGCTTCATCCTCATGTTCACGGGGACCGGGCCGGTGCAGGGCTTCGCCACGACGCTGATCATCGGTCTCATCGCTTCTCTCTTCACGTCCATCGTCGTCACGCGCCTCATCATCACCTGGCTGATCCACGGCCGGAACGCGACGCGCGTCTCAGTTTAAGGAGCCCGCACACCATGCGAATCATCAAGGGCAAGACCAACTTCGATTTCATCGGCAAGCGGAAGATCGCCATCTTCCTCTCGTCGGTGGTGAACATCGCCATCATCGTGGGCATCGCGGTGTTCGGCTTCAACTTCGGCGTCGACTTCGCGGGCGGCACGGTGGTGGAGGTGAAGTTCAGCCAGGCCACCACCGCCGAGCAGGTGCGTGAGGGCGCGGTGAAGGGCGGCCTGCACGAGCCAACGGTGCAGGGCATCGGAGAGGCGAAGGAGAACACCTTCATCCTCCGCATGGGCGGCGTCACGCAGCTGACCGAGGAGAACTCGGTGCACGCCGAGGAGGCCCTCCGCAAGCTGGGCGAGGTGGTGTCGATCACCAAGAGCCTCGACAACGGCCTCATCGGCGTCCGCTTCAAGAACAAGGTCGACGAGGAGCGCATCAAGAGCGCGGTGGAAGGCTCGGGGACCGGCGTGAAGGAGGTCCGCTCGATGGGCGAGGCCGCTGGCGGCATCGACTACCAGGTGGTGTCGGCGGGCATGGCAGACAAGGTGACGGCGGCGCTGAAGGCGGGCCTGGTGGGAGCGGACTTCGAGGTTCGCCGCATCGACTACGTGGGTCCGCAGGTCGGCGAGCAGCTCCGCAACAAGGGCATCATGGCGCTCCTGTACGCGATGCTCGCCATCCTCATCTACGTGGCCTTCCGCTTCGACCTCAAGTTCGGCCCCGGCGCGCTGCTCTCGATGCTGCACGATGTGGTGATGGTGGCGGGGTACTTCCTCGTCTCGCGGCGTGAGTTCAACCTCACCTCCATCGCGGTGCTGTTGACCATCATCGGCTACTCCATCAACGACACCATCGTGATCTACGACCGTATCCGCGAGGAGATGGTGAAGTACAAGGGCAAGCCGCTCCCGGAGATCATCAACATCGCCATCAACGACACCCTGGCGCGCACCATCCTCACCTCCGGGGTGACCGCGCTCTCGCTGGTGGGCCTGTTGGTGTACGGCGTGGGTGAGATCTTCGACTTCGCCGCCGCGATGCTGGTGGGCATCCTCGTCGGGACCTACTCGTCGGTGTACATCGCCAGCCCGCTGGTGCTGTGGCTCGACGAGCGCGAGCACGCCAAGCAGGACCACGGCGGCGCCGCGCCGCGCGCGGTCTGAGGCAGTTGCGTTCCACTGCTGGAACGCACTGGTGCCAACCTTTCCCGGGGCAGCGATGCGACGACGCCATTAGGAAGGCGTCGTCGTTTTCGTTTCATCAACTCAAGGAAAGGTAACACCCCATGAAGAAGCTCCTGCTGTCCGCCGCGCTCGCGTTGTCGTCGCTCTCTCTCGCCGCGCCGTACGACATCGACGGCTCCCACGCGTCGGCCAACTTCTCGGTCAAGCACCTCGCCGTCTCCACCGTGCACGGCACGCTGGGCGCGGTGACGGGCAAGGTCGACATCGACGACAAGGACATCTCGAAGTCCACCTTCGAGGCCAGCATCGACGTCAAGGGCATCAACACCCGAGACGCGAAGCGCGATGATCACCTCCGCAGCCCGGAGTTCTTCGACGCCGAGAAGTTCCCGACCGTCATCTTCAAGTCGACCAAGGTGGCGAAGGGCAAGGGCAAGGCGCTCAAGGTCACCGGAGACCTGACCATCAAGGGCGTGACCAAGTCGGTCATCCTCGACACCGAGCTGTCGGCCGAGACCACCAACCCCTTCAGCAAGAAGAAGACCCGCGGCTTCTCCGGCACCACCACCTTGAACCGGAAGGACTTCGGCCTGACCTGGAACGTGGCGCTGGAGACCGGCGGCGTGCTGGTCGGTGACGAGGTGAAGGTCAGCATCGACGGCGAGCTCATCGCCGCCGATGCCAAGTGAGCTGACGCGCTCCAACGCAGATCGCAGCATCGAGCCGCCCCCAACGCACTCCGCGTCGGGGGCGTCGTCGTGTCTACCCGCCGCGGGACGCGGAGCTCAGCGGCGCTTCTTCTTGCCCGGCTTCTCCCGGCGCGTCTCGGCCGGCTCCGTCGCCGCGGCGCCGAAGAGCTGGACCGGCGCCTCCTCGGGCGCCACCGCGTCGGCGGCGTACCGGGTGAAGAGCCACCAGATGCCCACCACCGCCAGCAGGGCGGCGGCCGACATGGTGACGTACTGCTCGTCGAGCCAGCGCGACATCCAGGGGAAGAGGCCCCAGTTGAGGACCTGGGACACCGCGCAGAGGGTGCCCAGCAGAATGCCCACCTCCCGCCGCCGCTCCTGCAGCACCGCGATGCCCAGCAGGAAGCAGTAGTAGTAGTTGGTCAGCTCGGCGCCGATGACGATGAAGCCGGTGCCCAGGGCCGCGCCCAGGTACAGGGCGGTGCCGGAGTGGCGCACCGCCAGCCACACCAGGTACAGGCCCGCGGCGAAGGCCAGCCACATCAGCGGCTTGCGCGTGTTCCAGTTGTCGACGCGGGTCTGCTTCCACAGCCACCAGGAGTCGAGGCCGCCCGGGCGCACCGTCTTCTGGCCGATGCTGTTGGGGTCCCAGGAGAGGATGCTGCGCAGGCCCATGTGGTTGGTGAGCGGCGTGTTGGCGTGCTTGACGGTGTTGTCCTTGAAGCGCATCCACACCTCGGGGCCTCCGAAGCGGAACGACGCGCCCACCAGCAGCACGGTGGCGATGACGCCGCCCACCACGTAGCGCACGAAGGTGGGGTCGAGCTTGCGGTTGACGCGCCAGAACTCGAAGGCCGCCACCGCGACGCCGGCCACGGCGAGGCCGGGGAAGAGCCGCAGCAGCACGGTGTAGGCGAAGGCCATGCCGGCCAGTAACGGGTAGTTCTTCCTCAGCAGACACACCGCGGCCACGAAGAAGAAGATCCAGTCGTGGCGAAGGAAGGCGCCGCCGGTCCAGTAGTAGCGGTTGGCGAAGTGACACCCCAACACCACCGCTGCGATGGAGAACGCGCGCGGTCCGAAGGCCCACCAGATCATCAGCACCGTGAGGAAGAGGTAGATGGGGTCTATCAGGTTGAGTTGCTTGAGCTTGTCGAGCGTCACCGGGCCGCTCTCGTTGGCGAGCCAGTAGCCCGCGAGCGTCCACACCGGCGTGGCGTTGTAGCCATGGTCGAGGTGGATGTCCCTCCAGCGCTGCTCGCCCACCATCGAACGGAAGGCGGCGATGTCGCGCTTGTAGGCGTCCCAACGCTCGGGGCTGAAGTGGGCCTTGCAGCGCTCCGGGTGCTTCATGATGTCGAAGGTCTCGACGATGACGTTGGTGCGGAGGTCCGTGAACTTCTGCCGGTTCACCTCGTCGCGCCGGCCGTTCTCGGCGTTGGCCACCACCGCGCAGTCGTACATCTTGTCGTAGCCCATCTCCGGGAAGTACTTGGCCCCCATCACGTAGTGGTAGGTGTCCCAGATGTGCACGAAGTTGCCGAAGTGCAGCCGGCCGAAGTTGAAGTAGGCGGCGAAGCCGCAGATGCCGAGCACCACCAGTAGTCGGTCGCGCAGCACCTGCCGGTGACGGCCGCGGCCCTCTGACTGGAGCTTGAGGCCCCAGCCCAGCAGCGCCACCACCGCGATGGAGATGCTGAACTGCACCACCTGCGCGGAGTTGTCGTTGTCGAGGTTGAACGGCCGCTCCCCCACGAAGCGCAGCGCCAGCACCACCAACAGCACCAGCAGCCCGATGGGCGCCATCCAGTCGAGATCTGTGTCGTTCGAGTTCCGGCTCGCGGGCGAAGGAGAGGCCATTTCGGCGCGCAATGTATGGAACCGGGGCGCGGGTGCCTACAGCCAAGATGGCGCCGCGCTCCGGCGGGTCAACGCGCCGAAACCGCGAGACTTTTCACCGACTGTGAGATCGTCCCCGCTCCCCGTTCGTTGGAGCGCCTCATGAACCGACTTCTGCCGCTGGTGGCCGTCCTCCTTGCCCCGCTCGCGTCTGCGCAGGGCATGTTGCTCCCCACCGACACCGGCCTGGGGCCGCTGAGCATCAAGTACCAGCGCGTGTCGGCGGAGATCATCGACGGCGCCGCGGTGACCAGGGTGGAGCAGGTCTTCGTCAACGCCAGCCCCCGCCAGCTCGAGGCGCACTACGTCTTCCCGCTGCCGAAGGGCGCGGCCCTGCAGGACTTCTACCTGTGGGTGAACGGCAAGAAGACGAAGGGCGAGGTGCTGGAGAAGGAGAAGGCGGCCTCCATCTACGAGGGCATCGTGCGCCGCCTGCAGGACCCCGGGCTGCTTGAGTACATCGACACCGACGCCTTCCGCGCCCGGGTGTTCCCCGTGCCTGCCAACGGCGAGCAGCGCATCGAGCTGACCTTCAGCCAGGTGCTCGACTTCAACGCCGGGTTGTACGCGTACCACTACCCGCTGGGCGCCAGCACCCGCGGCGCGCCGAAGCTCAAGGTGAAGCAGGACTTCACCTTCTCGGCCAACATCCGCTCGAAGACGCCGCTGCGCAGCGTCTACTCGCCCACGCACCCGGTGGGCATCTCGCGCAAGTCCGAGCACCACGCGGTGGCGGGGCTGGAGCAGGGCGCGGGCACCGACATCTCCAAGGATCTCGACCTCTACTTCACGGTCTCCGAGAAGGCGGTGGGGCTCAACTTCCTCAGTCACCGGGCCGACCCGTCACAGCCCGGCTTCTTCATGGCGCTCATCTCGCCCAAGGTGGAGCTCAAGGCGGAGGAGATCGCCGCCAAGCGGGTGACCTTCGTCATCGACACCTCGGGCTCGATGATGGGCGAGCGCATGAAGCTGGCGCGCGAGGCGCTCAAGTACTGCGTGCAGAAGCTCAACGAGCGCGACGAGTTCAACGTGGTGCGCTTCTCCACCGACGTGGAGTCGCTCTTCGAGGCGCCGCAGACCGCCAGCGCGGCCAACGTGAAGAAGGCGGTCGACTTCGTGGCCAACCTCGAGGCCATCGGCGGCACCGCCATCGACGAGGCGATGCTCCGGGCATTGAAGGACGGCGCGGACCGCGGCGGCCGCCCGCACATGGTGATGTTCATCACCGACGGCCACCCCACGGTGGGCGAGACCGAGGAGGCCACCATCAACGCCAACGCCAGGAAGGCCAACCAGGGAAGCCGGGTGTTCACCTTCGGCGTGGGCGAGGATCTCAACGCCCGCCTGCTCGACCGCGTGGCCGACGAAGGACAGGGCGTGAGCGACTTCGTGCGCGACGGCAAGGACATCGAGCTGAAGATCAGCGGCTTCTTCGACAAGGTGGCCAACCCGGTGCTTGCGGATCTCGCGCTGGACCTCAAGGCCTTCGGCGCCTTCGACGTGTACCCGAAGCGCCTGGGAGATCTCTTCAAGGGCGGGCAGCTGGTGGTGATGGGGCGCTACCGGACCCCGAAGGAGGGCACGGTGGTGCTGTCGGGCCACGTCAACGGCCGGAAGCACAATGCGCCGGCCAGCGAGACCCTGGGAACCTGGGTGCGCGTGGCCGAGCCCGTGGCCGGATCGGACTGGGGCGGGCATTTCGTGCCGCGCCTGTGGGCCATCCGCAAGCTGGGCTTCCTGCTCGATGAGATTCGCCTCCACGGCGAGCGCGCGGAGCTGAAGGACGAGATCGTCACCCTCGGGAAGAAGTACGGCATCGTCACGCCGTACACCTCGTACCTGGTGGTGGAAGACA
>CALNBU010000628.1 GCA_937875615.1 uncultured Archangium sp. | reverse complement strand
GGTCAGGTCGGCCACGGCGGGGCCGCCCACGCCCACTGGTGGACCCATGTGGCGGCGAGCTATGCCCGCCAGTACCGGGTGGTGGCCATCGACTACGGGCTCAAGAAGGCCATGCTGCAGTTCCTGGTCGACGTGGGGTGTCACGTCACCGTGGTGCCGGCGTGGACCACCGCCGAGGAGGTGCTGGCGCTCGCGCCCGACGGGGTGTTCCTCACCAACGGCCCTGGAGACCCCGCGGCGGTGCGCGGCGCGGACAAGACCGTGGCGGCGCTGCTGGGGAAGGTGCCCATCTTCGGCATCTGCCTCGGGCATCAGATCCTCGCCCTGGCCCTGGGCGCGAAGACCTGGAAGATGAAGTTCGGCCATCGCGGCGCGAACCAGCCGGTGAAGGATCTCTCGACCGGCCGGGTGGAGATCACCTCGCAGAACCACGGCTTCGCGGTCGACGCCGCGAGCCTGGAGGGCAGGGGCGTGGTGACCCACCTCAACCTGAACGACCAGACCGTGGAGGGGCTGGCGGTGCCCGACGCGCGCGCGTTCTCGGTGCAGCACCACCCGGAGTCGTCGCCCGGCCCTCACGACGCGCGCTACCTCTTCCAGCGCTTCGCCGACCTGATGGCGTCCTCCCGATGAGCGCCGCGCCACATCCGTTCCTCGAGGAGTTGGTCGCCTTCGCCACCCCGGAGGAGACCAAGCGCGACCTGCTGGAGGCCAAGGTGGTGTGGTTCGAGCGCGCCGGCGAGGTCTTCGAGGAGGATCGCCAGTTCGAGATGCGCCTGGCGGCCTTCCTCGAGCACTACGTGTGCGACCGCATCGCGCCACACTTCGGGAAGACCCCGGCGCGAGAGCGCTACGAGCGCGCGGTGCGCGAGCCGGACGTGGCCCGCGCCGCCGGCTTCCGCTCGCTCACCGAGACCCGCCACGGGCTGTTCGAGGTCGAGCGGCTGCGACCTGGCGAGGTGCGGTTGTCATCGTTGTTCGGCGGCGTCTCTCGCGACGTCACCGAGCGCCGCCAGTTGGTGGGGCTGGAGGAGGGAGACGTGCTCGAGGCGCGGTTGATCCCCCGCGATGGGCACTTCTACTTCTCGCCCGCGTACTGTTTTCACCCGCACGAGGCGGCGGAGAAGATCCGCGAGGAGGCGCAGCGCCTCGCCGCGCAGGGGCAGGTCGACGAGCTGGCCTTCATCCACGAGTGCGCGCAGCGGGCACTCAAGGTCGCGCGCTATCGGCAGATCTCCGTCGACAAGATCTACGACTTCGGGGCGCGCCGCTGACGGCTCACCGCGAGTCGATGAGGTCGAGGAAGTCGCGCAGCCGCTCCAGCTCGTCGTGGTCGACGAGGTCGAACTCCAGGCCCAGCCCGCGCACCGTCACGCTGAGGTGCTCGGCGTGGCGGCTCTTCAGCTCCACGCGGCTGCGGCCGAAGCGGCAAAAGCGCACCTGGGCGGAGAAGGGCGCGCCGCCGGGCATGGGCAGCGTGAGGGTCGCCCGCTCTTCGAGCTGCACGTCGCCCAGGGGCCCCACCTCCTCCACGAAGGCGCCGTGCTCCGAGAGCTCGAGCAGGCGCGCCGTCACCACCGCGCCGCTCTCCAACGCCAGCCTCGAGGAGATCTCGCAGCGGTACCGGACGGGGCGCGGCGTGGTCATGGGGCGACTGAAGCATGGACGACCCGCCATGCGCGGTTGAATCCGGGGGTGCGCGGGTGTCGTGAAAATGCTCCGGCTTGACGGTCGACGCTCCGACTCCCTACGCTTCCGGTCAGTACCGGGGGGCGAGCGCAGGTCGTTGGTCGCTGCGTCATTCGGAGGCCGGAAAGAGTGATGAATCACAGGAAGTACGAACGAGTACCCTCGCTGCTGCGCTGCTGGTGTGAAGGTGAGAACGTCACCGTGTATGCGCGCATCGGAAATCTGAGCGAAGGGGGCATCTTCGTCCGCACCAGCACCCCCCTGGAAGAGGGGGCGCGCGCGCGGCTCCGGTTCGGCTCCGAGGGCTTCGAGACCTCGGCCCGGGTGGTGTGGAGCCGCCTCGAGGGCCAGGGCGGACCCGCGGGAATGGGCCTCGAATTCGACGACGACGGTCAGGTTCGGGATGTCATCCGCAGAATGATCGAAGAAGCTCGCGTCTCCTCCGCCAACTAGGATCTGCTCGAAGGGCATCGTTTGCGCATCGCCATCATCTCCGACATCCACAGCAACATCGAAGCCCTCACCGAGGTCCTCAAGACCATCGACACGCTGCGCATCGACCGGGTGGTCTGCCTGGGCGACGTGGTGGGCTACGGCGCGTCGCCGAACCCCTGCTGCGAGCTGGTGCGCGCCAACGCCGAAGTGACCCTGCTGGGCAATCACGACGCCGCGGTCGCCGGGCGCATGGACTACTCATTCTACTACGACGCCGCCCGCCACGCGCTCGACTGGTCGGCCAACACCATCGACGAAGAGAACCTGGTGTGGCTGCGGAGCCTCCCCTACGCGTACCGCATCGGCGAGGTCGGCTTCTGTCACGGCTCGCCCATCGACCCCCGCGCCTACGAGTACATCTTCGCGCTGGAGCAGGCGCGCGAGCTGACGCCCTTCGCCGGAGATCTCCCGGAGGTCACCTTCATCGGCCACTCGCACCTCTGCAAGGCGTTCGCGCTCGGCGCCGGCGAGGTGAATGACGTGGTGGCCCAGAAGTTCGGGGTCCGGAAGGGCTACAAGTACATCATCAGCGTCGGCTCGGTGGGGCAGCCGCGCGACTACGACAACCGCAGCTGCTTCGTGGTCTACGACACCGAGCAGCGCACGGTGGAGTACGTGCGGGTGGAGTACGACATCCAGGCGTCGGCACAGCGCATCTTCGATGCCGACCTGGCGCTCAACTTCGGCAAGCGGCTCTTCCTCGGCGTCTGAGGGCCCGCGGCCCTGGCCGTATGGTTCTTCACGATTTGCGGGGCGCCCCGCCGGCGCGTGATGCGCTAAGGGGAGAGGCGCCTCGCATGCGTGACCAGACCTTCATGACCCTGATGCGGCTTCTCCCGAAGTCGGCGCTCTCCTCCCTCGTTGGCAAGGCGACCCGTGCGCCCGTGCCCGCGGCGATGCATCGCACCGCGATGCGGATCTTCGCCCGCCGCTACAACGTCAACCTCGACGAAGCGGAGGGCACCTTCGACGACTACCCGAACCTCGGTGCCTTCTTCACGCGCAAGCTGAAGCCCGGCCTTCGCACCTTCGACCTCGCGCCCGACGTGGTGGCGAGCCCGGTGGACGCGCACGTCTCGCAGGCGGGGCAGATCGAGCGAGGGCAGTGCCTGCAGGCCAAGGGCATCTCCTTTCCGGTCGACAAGCTGCTGGGCGACGCCCGGCGCGCGCTGGACTTCGAGGGAGGCTCCTTCGCCACGCTCTACCTCTCGCCGCGCGACTACCACCGCTTCCATTCGCCGCTGCCCGGCGCGGTCACCGGCTACACGTATCTCCCCGGGGAGTTCTGGCCGGTGAACCAGGCCTCGGTGCGCACCAAGGACGCGCTCTTCGCCATCAACGAGCGGCTGGTGACCTGGCTCGACACCCCGGCGGGGCCCTGCGCCTACGTCGCGGTGGGGGCGACCTGTGTGTCGCGCATCCACGCCGCCTACGATGAGATCATCACCCACCGGGGCGAAGGCCAGCGGAGCCACACCTATCCACGGCCGCTGCCGGTGGAGAAGGGCGGGGAGATCGGCATGTTCGAGATGGGCTCCACCGTGATCCTGCTCTTCGCCAAGGGGCGGGTGACCTGGTCGCCGTCGCTGGTGCCCGACGCGCCCGTGGTGCTGGGCCAGAAGATCGGGACCTTCACGTGAAGCTGCAGGCGGTGAAGGGCATGAACGATCTGCTGCCGCCGGCCACCGCGCTCTGGCAGCACGTCGAGGCCACGGCGCGCGCCCTGTTCGGCCGCTACGGCTTTCAGGAGGTGCGCACGCCGATGGTGGAGGCCACCGAGCTGTTCGTCCGCAGCGTGGGGGAGGTCACCGACATCGTCGGCAAGGAGATGTACACCTTCACCGACAAGGGCGATCGCAGCATCACGCTCCGGCCGGAGGGCACCGCGCCGGCGGCGCGCGCGTACATCGAGCACAACGTGGGGAACCTCGAGCCGCTGACGCGCTGGTTCTACCTGGGGCCGATGTTCCGCTACGAGCGCATGAAGACCGGGCGCTACCGCCAGTTCCACCAGCTGGGCGCCGAGGCCTATGGGACCCTCGACCCCGCGCAGGACGTGGAGCTCATCGCCCTGGTGGCGGCCTTCTTCCGTGTGCTGGGCGTGCCCGACGTGACGCTGCACCTCAACACGCTGGGCGACGGCTCCACCCGGCCCGCGTACCTCGCGGCGCTCAAGGCGCACTTCGAGCCGCTGGTGGCGCAGATGAGCGACGACGCGAAGCTGGCCTTCGAGCGCAACACCATGCGCCTGCTCGACTCGAAGGAGGCCGCGCTGCAGGAGGCCATCGCCGCCGCCCCGGCCATCGTCGACTTCCTCGATGAGGGGTCGAAGGCCCACTTCGACGACGTGCGGCGACTGCTGGCGAAGCTGGAGCTCCCCTACGTGCTCGACCGCCGGTTGGTTCGCGGCCTCGACTACTACACGCGCACCACCTTCGAGTTCGTCTACGCGCCCGCGGGCGACAACGCCCTGGGCACGGCGGGCACGGTGTGTGGTGGTGGCCGGTACGATCGCCTGGTGCACGATCTGGGGGGGCCGGAGAAGCCCGCGGTCGGCTTCGCCATGGGCCTCGACCGGCTGGTGCTGCTGCTCGAGAAGCTGCGCGCCCCGAAGCGCGAGGGGCCGCTCCTGTTCATCGGGACCTTCGACGGGCCGGAGCGCGACGACGCCCTCGCGCTGGTGATGCGCCTGCGCGACGCCGGGCACTTCGTCGACTTCGACCCGCGCGGCGGCAAGCTGGGCAAGCAGAAGGAGCGGGCCAGCAAGGTGGGGGCCCGGTTCTTCGCCGGCTACGGCGGCGATGAGCACGCGTCGCGCACCCTGAAGGTCGATGATCTCTCCGCCCCGAAGGACGCCCCGCGCTCGGAGCATGTGTCGCTCGAGGCCCTGGCCGGCTGGCTGAGCAAGGAGGCGCAGACCGCATGATCCGCACGCTGTCGCTGGTGGCGGTGCTGTCGACCGCCGTCCACGCCGAGGAGCTCGCGCAGGTGGGGCAGCCGGCGCCCACCTTCCGGCTCCCGGTGTACAACGCCGAGGGCTTCGGCGAGTCCTTCGTGGCGCTCGACCGCTACGTGGGCCCGTCGCGGGTCGAGCCGTCGGGCAAGGTGCTGGTGGTGTCGTTCATGGCCAGCTTCTGCGGCCCCTGCAAGAAGGAGATGCCCTGGCTCCAGCGGCTCCACGAGGAGAACCGGGAGCGCGGCCTGCGGGTGATGATGGTGGCCATCGACGCCGAGGAGGAGGGACAGAAGAAGATCTCGGAGCTCATCGCCCAGCATCAGGTGACCTTCCCGGTGGCGAAGGACCGCTTCAACATCGTCGCCCGCCGGTGGCTGGGGCCGCAGTCTCCGCTGCCCTCGGTGTTCCTGGTCCGGCCCGACGGCACGGTGAGCTCGGTGCACCGCGGGTACTCCGACGACGGGGCGGAGCTGCTGGCCAGCGCGCTGGACGGCGTGTTGGGCGTGGCGGTGTCGCGCCCGGTGGTCGAGGCGCCGCCCGTCGTCGCGCCGCCCGTCGAGAGTCAGCCGAAGACGAAGAAGAAGAAGTGAAGCCGCTGCTGGTCATCGCGGGTCCGACGGCCTCGGGGAAGACGCCGGTAGCGGTGTCGTTGGCGCGTCGGTTGGGCGGGGAGATCATCAGCGCCGACTCACAGCAGGTCTACCGCTTCTTCGACATCGGCACCGCGAAGCCCTCGCGGGAGGAGCTCGCGGCGGCGCCGCACCACCTCATCGGCGCGGTGGACCCGACCGAGGACTTCTCCGCCGCGCGCTTCAACCACATCTGCGCCGACGATCGCCTCCTTCGT
>CALNBU010000627.1 GCA_937875615.1 uncultured Archangium sp. | reverse complement strand
GACGGCGACGCCCATTCCCCGCACCCTGGCGATGACCCTGTACGGAGACCTCGACGTGTCGGTCATCGACGAGCTGCCGCCGGGCCGCACGCCCATCGAGACGCGGGTCTTCACCGACAAGGTGAAGGGCCGCGCCTGGGAGCTGCTCCGCGGCGAGCTGGCGGCGGGGCGGCAGGCCTACGTCATCTACCCGCTGGTGGAGGAGAGCGAGAAGGTCGACCTGTCGGACGCGACGCAGGGCGC
The DNA here is from genome assembly GCA_937875615.1 of uncultured Archangium sp. GTDB lineage: Bacteria > Myxococcota > Myxococcia > Myxococcales > Myxococcaceae > Archangium_A. Next base: position 5,745 of record CALNBU010000627.1, on the reverse strand, counting down.
GGCGCAGTTGCAGGCGTTGTTCCCGCAGGCGCGGGTGGGGCTGCTCCACGGCCGGATGAAGCAGGAAGAAAAGGACGCGGTGATGAGCGCCTTCCGCGCCCACGAGGTGGACCTGCTGGTGTCCACCACGGTGGTGGAGGTGGGCGTCGACGTGCCCAACGCCTCGGTGATGGTCATCGAACACGCCGAGCGCTTCGGGCTCTCGCAGTTGCACCAGCTGCGTGGCCGGGTGGGGCGCGGCGCGGCGAAGTCGTACTGCGTGCTGCTCACCGGCTCTGCGCTGAGCGAAGACTCCCACCAGCGGCTCCAGGTGATGGAGCAGAGCACCGACGGCTTCGTCATCGCCGAGAAGGACCTCGAGCTCCGCGGCCCCGGCGAGTTCCTCGGCACGCGGCAGAGCGGCGTCGAAGAGTTCGCGGTCGCCAACCTGGTGCGGGACCAACCGTTGCTGGCCCTGGCGCAGGCGGAGGCCCGCGCCATCGTGGGCGAGGACCCTCAGCTGAAGTCGCCGGCGCACGCGCGGCTGGTCACCGCCCTGGAGGAGCGCTGGGAAGGCCGCCTCCGGCTCGCGGACGTGGGCTGACGGGCACGTCGGGTTGCTAAAAGAGTATATTGGACTTAATAAAGAGTCATGGAGCTTGAGCCTTGGCGTCGTCTTTCGCTGTCGATGCATGAGGAGCGCTTCTCGGCGCGCACCTTCGACGCGCGCGGCGCGCTGACGCCGTCGCGGCTGGCGTCGGTGCGCGCGGCCCTGCGTGCGCACGGCGGACTCTTCGTACAGCACACCGGCCTCACCTCCGTCGCGGCGCTGCAGTCGGTGATGCCGGCGCTGGGCTTCGGCGAGGCCACGCGGTTTCTCCCCGGGGGCAGGGCGAGCGGCGCGTGGCAGGAGAAATGGGTGGCCGACGGGCTGCGGCGCCTCGACTACTACCCGCCCGAGCTGTACCTGCTGCCGAACAACGAAGTGCAGTACCGCCACCAGTCGCCGCGCTGGGTGCTCTTCGCCTGCCTGCGCCCGGCGGAGGTGGGCGGCCGGGTGTTCCTCCACGACGCGCGCGCGGTGGAGGCGGCGCTGCCCGGGGCGCTGGTCTCGAAGCTGGAGCGCCACGGCCTGTGCATCGAGACCGGCTTCCTCGACGAGGCCCACCCGGAGAAGCGCGCCAACTACTTCCAGTCCTGGCAGGAGCGCTTCGGCACCGACGTCCCCGACGAGGCGCTGGCCCGCGCGCGCGCGCAGCGCGACGACTGCGACGAGGCGTGGTGGCGCGACGACGGCACCCTGATGACGCGCATCGTGCTGCCCGCGCGCTGGGCGCCCGGCGGTTGTCTGAGGTTCCCCCGGGTGGCGCTCGACGCGCCGGCGGCGAGGAACGGCTTCCGTCGCTTCCTGCTGGGCGACGGCGCATCGCTGAGTGAAGCGGAGAACGAGCAGCTCCGCGCCGCGTTCCTCGCCACCCGGGAAGGGGCGCCGCTGGGAGCGGGAGACCTGGTGCTCTTCGACAACCACCGCTTCGGGCACTCGCGGGAGGCCTTCGCCGGCGCGAGGGAGCTGCTGGTGGGCATGGCCGTCGAGGCGCCGGAGAGGCCGGAGCCGCTGGCGTCCTTCGCGCCGGCGCCGCCCAACCGCTACGCGTTGAAGCTGGACTCCGGTGAAGAGCTGGGCGCGCGGACCCTGGAGGGGCTGGACTTCGCGTGCATCGCGCGGGAGCTCCAGCGCCACGGCGCGGTGCACGTCAGGCGCACCGGGCTGACCGCGCTCGACGAGGCGACGCTGGCCCGGCTGGGCTTCGGCGCCGACGAGGCCTTCGCCTGGGGTGGCGCGCAGTGCGGCCGGACCCACCGACGGGCGCTGACGAAGCACCTGCGGGCCACCGACGACTACCCGCGGCACCTCTGGCTGCTGCCGCACAACGAGGTGCTGTACCAGCGCGAGCTGCCCGCGCGACTCCTCTTCTTCTCGGCGGCGGCCTGCGACGGGCGCACCTTCGTGCACGCGGCGACGCACCTCCGGGCCTGGCTCGAGGCGCGCGCGCCGGCGCTGGTCGACGCGCTGCGGACGCACGGGATCCTCATCGAGATGGGCTTCATCGATGAGCGCCACCCGCAGCGCTCCGAGAACTACTTCCGCTCGTGGCAGGAGCGCTTCGGCACCACCAGCCGCGAGGAGGCCGAGGCCCGCTGCCGGGCGGCGACCTCGCAGTTCGACGAGTGCTGGTGGCGGGAGGACGACGGCTGCTTCACCCTGATGACGCGCATCCGGGTCCCGGCCTTCCACGGAGAGACGATGCTCTTTCCACGCATCCCGTTGGATCCGCCGTCGCTGCGCAACGGCTTCCGGCGCTACCCGAAGGGCAACGGAGAAGAGTTCTCGGACGAGGAGACGAACCTGCTGCTCCACGCCTTCCTCGCCACCCGCGAGGGCGTGCGCTGGGAGGCGGGTGACCTGCTGCTGCTCGACAACCTCCGCTACGGCCATTCGCGGGAGCCCTTCGAGGGGCCGCGCGCACTCGGGGTGGCGATGGCGGGGAAGGTGCGGGTGGGATGAGCTTCCGACCCAACCAGTTCCGTGCGCTCCGCGAGCCGGGAGAGTACCGGGAGGGCCGCTGGCGCCGCTTCGAGCCGCCGGCGCCGGTGGCGTGGACGCTCTGCGGCCGGCAGGTGTGGCTCCGGCCCGGGCTGACCTTCACGCCCTACGCCAACCCCACGCCCTGCAACGCGCACTGCTCGTTCTGCAGCGAGGAGCTGCTGCGCGTGGACGCCTCGCGGCTGACGGCGAAGACGCTCATCGGTGACTTCGACCGCTACTTCGACGGCCTGGAGCGCTGCTGGGCGGAGCTGGCGGGCTTCGAGGCGGGGTTGAGCCTGAGCGGGCTGGAGGCCACCTCCGACGCCGGTTGGCTGCTGCGGTTGCTCGGGCTGGTGCAGCGCCACGGGGCGCTGTTCCCGTCGCGGGTGCTGTACACCAACGGCAGCGGGCTGGTGAACGACGCGCGCCTCATCCCCGCGCTGCGCGGTGCGGGCTTCACCGGCGTCGAGCTCTCGCGGGCGCACTTCGACCCGAAGCGCAACCACCTGGTGATGCGCTTCGCGCGCGGCGAGGCCATTCGTGAGGCCGGCGCCTTTGGCGAGGTGGTGACGCGGGTGCTGGAGGCGGGGCTCCCGCTCAAGCTGGTGTGCATCGTGAACCGGCAGGGCGTCTCGTCGCTGGCGGGCGTGGAGCGCTACGTCGACGAGGCCCGGGCGCTGGGGGTGCGGCGCGTGGTCTTCCGGGCGCTGAGCGAGCTGGGGAGCCTGTACGGAGACAACCGCACCGCGCGGTGGATCTCCACGCATCAGGTCCCGCTGGCGGGGGTGCTGGAGTCGATCTTCCCGGCGGAGGGCGCGCCCCGGACTGGCTGGCGCTTCGTGGGGGTGACCTCCGGCTACTACTACTCGAACGAGCTCTACGAGCGCGACGGGGTGGAGGTGGTGTTCGAGTCGGCCAGCTACGTCGCGCACGAAGAGGCGGTGCGGGGCGAGGTGTTCCAGAAGCTGGTGTTCCATTCCACCGGCGAGCTGGGCGGCGACTGGGTGCCGGGCTCGCGGCACATCGGCCGCTACCTCACGCCATGAACCACGCGCTGCACTTCGGGCTGCTGCGCGCGCTGGCGAGCGCCGGGGTCCGCTTCGTCGTCTACGGCGGGGCCGGGCTGGCGCTGCACACGGGAGACCGCGCCCGGACCCTGCCCGACAGCGACGTGCTGCTGGCGCCGGGCGAAGTGGGCGCCTTCATCGCGTGGGCCACGGCGCGCGGCGAGGTGACGGTGTGGGGCGAGCCCTGGCACCCCGCGCTGCCGCTGGCGGGGAAGCTCTACGTGCGCGCGCGCATCGACGGGCTGGTGCTCGACGCGGTGTTCGAGGAGCCGGAGTACGACGCTGCCCGGCTGGTGCGCGAGGCGGTGTGGATTTCGGGTATTCCGGTGTGCCCCGAGGGGCCGCTGCGGGCGATGCGCGCGAGGCCGCGCACGTGAGGCCTCAGGGCCGCGCCAACTTCTGGCTCACCAGCGTCCAGCCGATCATCTTGTAGAGTAGCCGCGCGCCCACGTTGCCGTCCCACTCGCTGGCCTCGTCGCCGGGCGAGACCTCGTTGAGGTCGAAGCCCACGATGGTCTTCCCGGCCCGCGCCACGCCCTCGAGCAGCGCCACCGCCTGCTGGAAGGACAGGCCGCCGGGCACCGGCGTGCCGGTGTTGGGGCACAAGGTGGGCTCCAGGCCGTCGATGTCCCACGAGAGGTACACGTGCTGCGGCAGCTCGGCGACGATGGCGTCGACCTGCTCCCGCCAGGGCATGCCGTCGAGGCGCGCGCGGGCCAGCCGGGCGTCGAAGAAGGGGTGCACGCGCCCGCCGGAGTCGCGGATGATCTCGTACTCGGCCTCACCGAAGTCGCGGATGCCCACCTGCACCAGGCGCGTCACGCCCGGGACGTGCTTGAGCACGTTGAACATGATCGAGGCGTGGCTCCAGGTGAAGCCTTCGTAGGCGTCGCGCAGGTCGGCGTGGGCGTCGAGGTGCAACACGCCCAGCTGCGGGTAGCGTTCGGCGTAGGCCTTGATGGCGCCGAAGGGCGTGGAGTGATCTCCGCCCACCACGCAGGCGATCTTCCCCCGGCTCAGCCACGCGCGCGTGGTCTGGTAGACCCAGTCGTTCATCTGCTCGGACAGCGCGTCGATGCGGGCCAGCGCGGCCTGGTCGGCGTCGAGGCCGCCGGCCGCGATGATGGGCGCGGCGAGCCGCTTCGCCTCGTCGTTCCAGGCCCGCACCTGCGGGGGCTCGTCGAGCATGGCGATGCCGGCCTCGTAGGGGCGCCCGGTATCGAGATCGAAGAGGTCCACCTGGTGGCTGCCTTCGAGCACCGCCGCCGGCCCGTTGGCGGTGCCGCCGCGGTAGCTGGTGGTGGCCTCGTAGGGGACGGGGATCAACACCACCGTCGCCTCTTCGGGCGTGTGGGGGAGCCCGAAGACTCCAGAGTCGGGGAGGGCGGCGGCGTTGGGGTCGAAGGCGGGCATGTCGAAGGTCACCAGGTGAGCACGAGTTTTCCGAAGGTGTCGTTGGCGGCGAGGCGCTTGAGCGCCGGCACCAGGGAGGTCATCGGCAGCACCTCGTCGACGACGGCCTTGAGCGCGCCGGAGGCGAAGTGCGGGGCCAACCGGCGCTCCATCGCCCGCGCCACCGAGATTTTCTCTTCCAGCGGGCGCGCGCGCATCACCGTGCCCACCAGGGTGAGGCGCTTGCTGAGCACCTTGCCCAGCGGCAGCTCCACCGAGCGCCCGGCCACCAGCCCCACCAGGATCAGCGTGCCCCCGGGCGAGAGCGCCTCGAGGCTCTCGGCGGTGTACGCGCCGCCCACCAGGTCGAGCGTCAGATCTGCGCCGCCCAGCGCCTTTACCTGCGCGGCGAAGGCGCCGTCCGTCACCAGCACCGGGTGCTGCAGCCCCAGCGCCTGCGCGCGGTCCAGCTTGGCCTGCTGTCGCCCCGTGCCGATGACGGTGGCTCCGAAGAGGCGGCCCAGCTGCAGCGCCGCGGTGCCCACGCCGCTGCCCACCGCGTGCACCAGCACCCGGCTGCCCACCGTCATGCCGCCTTGGGTCACCAGCGCGTCGAAGGCGGTGGCGAAGGCCTCGGGCAACGCGGCCGCGTCGGTGAAGGTCAGCGCGGGAGGCACGGCCATCGCCTCGCGCTCGTGCGTCACCAGCTGCTCGGCCCAG
>CALNBU010000626.1 GCA_937875615.1 uncultured Archangium sp. | reverse complement strand
AAGGGGCGCGGCAGCAGGCTCAGGTCGAGGCGGAAGCCGAACTCCACCAGGTGGGAGGCGCCCGGCTCCAGCTGCCCGGCGTCGGCCAGCCGCCAGCGCGAGACGCGGCCCACCGCGGCCAATCGCTCGGCGCGCAGCAGCTGGGCCTCGCGCTCCTTCAGCGCGTGCGCCATGGCCTCGAAGTCGCGCGACAGCACCGCGATCTCGTTGTCGCCCTGCACACCTATCTGCGCCTCGTAGTCTCCGCGCCGCACGCGCGACACCGCGTCGATGAGCGTGCGCACCGGCCGCAGGCTGCGCGCCGCGAAGCCGGTGGCGAACAGCCCGACGCCGATGGCCACCACGGGGAGGAAGATGATGGCCACGCCGGTGCGGCGCTCGCGCTCCTGGGTCTGGCGCACGCGCTCGTGGATGCGCGCCTCGAGCGAGCCGTGCAGGAGCCGGATGGTCGAAGACAGCGCGTTCTCGATGGCCTGCAGCCGGTCGAGGGCGGCGTTGGCCTCCGACCAGTCGGGCTTCGGCACCTCCAGCAGCGCGAAGACGCGGTTGGCCTCGAACTCGTACTCGGAGAAGCGCGCGCTGAGCTCATCGAACTTCCGCGCCACGTCGGCGATGAAGGGGCGCTCGGCGGCGGGCGCGAACTCCAGCACCCGCTGCGCCGTCTCCTTGCCGGCGCGCAGGCGCACGTCCATCAGCCCGGGGAAGTAGAGCCGCGCCAGCCGGATGAGCGCCTTGCGCGTCTCCGCGTTGGGCTCGTCGCGCAGCCGCGCGGTGTCCTTGGCCTGGTTCGACTGGAAGGTCTCGATGGCCGCCACCGTCTGCGACAACCCCAGGTAGCCCTCGGAGACCAGGCGGATCTCGAGCTGGTTCTGCCGGAGCGTCAACACCGAGAAGATGGACACCGCACCGAAGGTGACCAGCACCACCGCGTAGCCGAGGAAGATGCGAGTGGTGAGCGACAGCTTCACGTGAATTGACCGCGCGTGGGTTTAGGTCGTACAGTGCCGACGCGGCTAACCAATTGTTTTATCAGCCAAATCCAAACATGTCCCGTGTCATTCCGTTGATGTGCGCGCTCGCCTCGTTTTTGGCACTCGCGCAGAAGCCTCGCGTGGTGCTGGTCCCCTTCGTGGTGGGGGACGGCGCGACCGAGAAGTCGGCCGGAAAGTGGAACGCGCTGCTGGTCGAAGAGCTGCGCATGCGATCCGGTAACCTCGAGTACGTGGCGCCGCCACCGACGAAGGCCGCGCCGCCTACATCGTCTATTCGGACCTGTTCGCCGGCGTGCCCGGCAATTACCTGCGCGGGTCGATCGTCGCGGCGGTGCT
>CALNBU010000625.1 GCA_937875615.1 uncultured Archangium sp. | reverse complement strand
GAAGGGCTTGTTGGAATCGCTGCTCACGCGCGGCATGAGACGACGAGCGGGCGCATCAGGCAAGAAACCTGCCCCGGGCGGGCTGGCAGAAGGAGGGGCCTCAGCCCAGCAGCCCATCGAGGTGCCGCAGCACCGACAGCGCGGCGAGCCCGGCGGTCTCGGTGCGCAGAATCAGCGGCCCCAGGGTGACGCTGGTGGCGCCGAGCGACCGGAGCCCCTCGACCTCCGCGCGGCTCAGCCCGCCCTCCGGCCCGATGACCAGCGCCACCGGGGCGTCGGGAGGCACCGCGGCCGAGAGCGGCACCGCGGTCTCCTCTTCGTCCAGCACCAGCACCCGGGTGCCCTCCGGGAGCGCGCGCACCGCCTCGAACAGCGGCCGGGGGTGATGCACCACGGGGACCTCGGCGCGGCCGCACTGCCGGGCGGCCTCCTCGGCGATGCGCTGCCAGCGCTGCTGCTTCTTTTCTTCCTTCCCGTCGAGCTTCACCACGCTGCGCGCGCAGGCCACGGGCGCGAAGGCGGCGGCGCCCAGCTCGGTGCCCTTCTGCAGCACCAGCTCCAGCTTGTCGGCCTTGGGCAGCCCCTGCAGCAGCGTCACCGCGCGGGGCGGCGGCGTCACCCGCGGCCGGGTCAGCGTCAGCGTCGCGTGGAGCTCCGACAGCTCCGCCACCTGCGCCTCGAAGGACGTCCCGCGTCCGTCGAAGACCTCCAGCGCGTCGCCGACCTTCACCCGCAGCACGCGCGCGAGGTAGTGGAGGCGTGCGCCCTCGAGGCGCGTCGACCCTGCCTGGGCGCCGGGGAGGTGCAGCCGAATCATCGGGTGAGGTCGATACGAATCCACTCGCCCTGCACCACCTCGCCCGCCCGCGTGAAGCCCTGGGCCTCGAAGGCGGCGGTGACCTCCGCCGCCTGGGGCACCAGCACGCCGGCCAGCACCAGCCGCTGCTTCACCTTCGGCGCGAGCAGCGGCGCCAGCTCGATGAGGGTGTTGGCGAGGATGTTGGCCAGCACCAGGTCGAACTGGCCGTCGAGGTCGTTCAGCGTCTTCGTCGACAGCTCGACCTCGCCGACGCCGTTCTCCTCGGCGCACTCCGTCGCCAGCTCGATGCTGACGGGATCATTGTCGATGCCCACGCAGCGCCCGGCGCCCAGCTTCTTCGCGGCGAAGGCCAGCACGCCGGTGCCGGTGCCCACGTCCAGCACCGCGGCGCCGGGGTGGGTGGCCATGAAGTCGTCGACGGCGGCGAGGCACAGCGAGGTGGTGGGGTGATCGCCGGTGCCGAAGGCCATC
>CALNBU010000624.1 GCA_937875615.1 uncultured Archangium sp. | reverse complement strand
CGATGCCCCGATCTACATACCCGATCGCATCTTTGAACCACGACGCCGCGGTGGGCGCCGTCAACACCCTGCAGTTGACGCAGGAGAGCGGCCGCGAGGTCGCCGCCTTCGAGATCCGCTGGAGCGCCCGGGTCACCCAGGAAGATGGGCCGACGCAGCCGCTGCGCTCGGTGCTCCGGCTGGAGCGCGACGCGAGCGCCACCACCAACCCCGATCAGGGCATGTCGACCAACCGCTGCGCGGCCTGCAACGCTCCGCTGTCGGACAACGGCCAGCCCACCTGCGAGTACTGCGGCAACGCGCTCGCCAGCGGCGCGCGCGACTGGGTGGCCGCCGATCTGATCGGCTGGGAGAACTGGCTCGGGCGCCGCAGCGGCGACCAGGCCGCGAGCGGCGCGGCGAAGATCCCCGACGCCGAGGAGCGCGTGCGGCTGGTGTCCCTGATGGCCGAGGTGGCGAAGGCCGACGGGCACGTCGACGCCAACGAGCTCAAGATGCTGCGCTGGGCGGCGACGCGCTGGCAGGTGCCCTGGGCCCGCGTGCAGGCGGTGTTGAACGACGCCAACTCCCAACCGCTGCAGCCCATCGCCCGGGGGACCGCCGAGGGCGAGGCGCTGCTGCGACAGCTCATCGCCATGGCCAAAGCCGACGGTCGCATCGACGCCCGCGAGCGCAAGCTGATCAACGTGGCGGCGCTCCACCTCGGCCTGAGTCAGCGGGTGGCCGAGCTACTCAAGTGAGTCGACCTTCCACTCGCCCGCCTCTTCGACCAGCGACAACTCCCGTTGCGACCGCTCCCGCGCCAGGGGCTCGCGGTCGAAGTCTGCCTGCAGGCGCTCGGCCGTGTAGCGATCGCGCCAGCGATTCGAGAGCAGCGCGTGCACCTCGTCGAAGCGCCGGGCGTCGACGGCGGCCCTGAAGCGCGCCGACAGCGCCTGCCGGGCGTCCGGCGCAGGCGGCGCTCCCGTGAGCGCGACCCGCGGAGGCAGGCAGGCGCACAGCAGCACCAGCGGGAGAAACCTCACCGCGGGACGCCCGAGTCGAGCCGCACCCGATCGCCATGGAACGGGGCGTTCTCCAACGACGGCCGCATCATCGGCAACCGCTTGCGCACGGCCGGGTGCAGCTGCACCTCGCCCACCTGCTGCGCCTGCTGGGGGCCGAACACGGTGACCGTCAGCGCCCCGGTAACCACCGCGGCGACGAGTCCGATGATGACTTCTCGCATGCGAGGCGCATACCCGATGCACGCCGCGGTGGTCTATACCCGCCGCCCATGAGCGGACCTCGCGAAGTCAGGGCCCCACGTGGCACCACCCGAAGCTGCAAAGGCTGGGTGCAGGAAGCTGCGCTGCGCATGTTGATGAACAACCTCGATCCCGACGTCGCCGAGCGCCCCGGAGATCTCGTGGCGTACGGCGGCACCGGCAAGGCCGCGCGCGACTGGGACGCCTTCGACCGCATCGTGGCTGCGCTCCAGACCCTGGAGGACGACGAGACGCTGCTGGTGCAGTCCGGCAAACCGGTGGGGGTCTTCCGTTCGCACCCCGACGCGCCGCGGGTGCTGCTGGCGAACTCCAACCTGGTGGGCCACTGGGCCAACTGGGACCACTTCCGCGAGCTCGAGCGCAAGGGCCTGATGATGTACGGCCAGATGACCGCCGGCTCGTGGATCTACATCGGCACGCAGGGCATCCTGCAGGGCACCTACGAGACCTTCGTGCAGGCCGGGCGGACCCACTTCGACCGGGAAGATCTCTCGGGCCGCGTGGTGCTCACCGGCGGCCTCGGCGGCATGGGTGGCGCGCAGCCGCTGGCCTGCACCATGGCCGGCGGGGTGATGCTGGCCGTCGAGGTCGACCCCACCCGCGCGCAGCGCCGCATCGAGACCGGGTACCTCGACGTCATCGCGAAGGATCTCGACGAGGCCCTGGCGCTGGTGGCCGCCGCGAAGGAAAAACGACAGGCGCGCTCCATCGGGCTCATCGGCAACTGCGCCGAGGTGCTGCCCGAGTTGGTGCGCCGCGGCTTCGCCCCGGACCTCGTCACCGATCAGACCAGCGCGCATGATCCGCTCGCCGGCTATGTGCCCGCGGGCCTGACGCTGGAAGCGGCCGCGGCCCTGCGCGAGGCCGACCCGGGCGACTACGTGGACCGCGCGCATCGCGCCATGGCCGCGCACGTCCGGGCGATGCTCGACTTCAAGGCGCGCGGCGCCCACGTCTTCGACTACGGCAACAACCTCCGCGCGGGAGCGGTCAAGGGTGGCCTGGAGAACGCCTTCGACTTCCCCGGCTTCGTGCCGGCGTACATCCGGCCCATGTTCTGCCGCGGCGAGGGGCCCTTCCGCTGGGTGGCGCTCTCTGGAGATCCCGCAGACATCAAGGTCACCGACGACACCCTCTGCGAGCTCTTCCCCGAGAAGCAGCACATGGTTCGCTGGCTCCGGCTGGCGAGCGAGAAGGTGCAGTTCCAGGGGCTCCCCGCGCGCATCTGCTGGCTCGGCTACGGCGAGCGGCACCGCGCGGGCCTGGCCTTCAACCAGCTGGTGCGCGACGGCCGGGTGAAGGCGCCCATCGTCATCGGTCGGGACCACCTCGACTGCGGCTCGGTGGCCTCGCCCAACCGCGAGACCGAGGCCATGAAAGATGGCACCGACGCGGTCGCCGACTGGCCCATCCTCAACGCGATGATCAACGCGGTGAACGGCGCGTCGTGGGTCTCGTTCCACCACGGCGGCGGCGTCGGCATCGGCTACTCGCTGCACGCAGGTCAGGTGATCGTCGCCGACGGCACCGACGCCGCGGCGCGGCGCATCGAGCGCACGCTGCAGTCGGACCCCGGCATGGGCGTCATCCGCCACGTCGACGCCGGCTACGACGACGCGCTGGCCATCGCCCGCGAGCGCGGCGTGAAGATCCCCGGCGTCACCTCCTGAGGGCCCGGCCGCGATGCACTTCGACCTCCTGATTCACGGCGCCTCCGAGGTGGTGACCTGTACCGGCGCCGGCAGCGCGGAGCAGATGCTGGCCCCGGTGCCCCGCGGCTGCGTCGGCATCAAGGACGGCCGGGTGGCCTTCATCGGCGCCGAGCCGCCGGGGAGCGCGACCCGGGAGCTCGACGCGCGCGGCGGCTTCGTCGGACCGGGCTTCGTCGACTGCCACACCCACGTGGTGTTCGCCGGCGATCGCTCCGACGAGTTCGAGCTGCGCTGTCAGGGCCGCACGTACCTGGAGATCGCCGCGGCCGGTGGCGGCATCGCCCGCTCCGTCAACGCCACCCGCGCCGCGTCGGAGGAGACGCTGCTGCGCCTCGCCCTCCCCCGCCTCGAGCGCCTGCTGCGCCACGGCGTCACCACCGCGGAGGTGAAGAGCGGCTACGGGCTCGACCTGGAGTCGGAGCTGCGCATGCTGCGCGTCATCCGCGCGCTGGGCGACGCGCAGCCCGTCAGGCTGGTGGGCACAGTGCTGGCGCTGCACGCGGTCCCCCCCGAGTTCAAGGCGGATCGCGCCGGCTGGGTCCGGCTGGTGATCGACGAGCTGCTGCCGCGCGTGGCCGCCGAGGGCCTCGCCCGCTTCAACGACGTCTTCGTGGAGCAGACCGCCTTCACCCACGACGAGGCCCGCGCGGCGCTGGAGGCGGGCGCGCGGCTGGGCCTGCGACCGCGGCTCCACGTCGATCAGATGACGGCCAACGGCGGCGCCGAGCTGGCGGCGTCGCTCGGCGCGGCGACCGCGGATCACCTCGAGCAGATCTCCCCCGCGGGCATCGCCGCGCTGGCGGCGTCGAACACCGTCGCGGTGCTGGCGCCCACCTCCACGCTCTTCGCCCGCGCCCGCCCCTTCGCCCCCGGGCGCGCGCTGCGCGACGCCGGCGTGCGGGTGGCGCTGTGCACCAACTGCAACCCGGGCAGCTCGCACAGCGAGAACGTCTTCCTCTCCATGGGGTTGGCCTGCGTGGAGAACGGCCTGACGCCCGCGGAGGCCTACCTGGGCTTCACCCGCTTCGGCGCCGACGCGCTGCTGGAGCCGACCCTGGGCCGGCTGCAGCCCGGCGCGCCCGCGGATCTGGTGGTGTTCGGCGCCGAGTCCTACCGCGCGCTCCCGTACCACTTCGCCATGAACGACGTGGCCCACGTCATCAAGGGCGGCGCCCTGGTGTTCTGAGGCGGCGCTCAGAGCCGCTCGACGAGCGCCTCCAGCCGGGGCGCCAGCGGCTCCGCGCGCGACGGCCGCGCCAGCAGCTCCGCCAACGCGGGAGGCACCGGCACCGGCCGCCCCAGCAGCGGCTCCACCACCGAGTCGAACTTCGCCGGGTGCGCGGTGGCGGCGACCAGCCACGGCCCGCGATCTCCATCGGCGCGCAGGCGCTCGAGCACCGCCACGCCGCACGCGGTGTGCGGGCACAGCACCTCGCCCGAGGTGCGGATGGTGCGGCGGATGGTCTCGTCATCGACCCAGTCGGCGCTCACCGCCGAGGCCACCTCCGGGAAGCGGTGGCGCAGGCGCTCGAGGTTGCTGGGCGCGCCCACGTCCATCGCGTTGGCCAGCGTGGCCACGCTGGGCCGGGGCTCGTAGCGGCCGGTGGCCACGAAGTCGGCCAACACCCGGTTGGCGTTGGTGGCCAGCACCACCCGACCGATGGGCGCCCCGCGCTCCTTCGCCAACAGACACGCGAAGGCGTTGCCCAGGTTGCCGGTGGGGATGATGAAGGAGGCCTCGCCCCGCCCGCGCCGCTGCGCGTCGAGCGCGGCGTGGACGTAGTAGGTCATCTGCGGCAGCAGCCGCCCCAGCGAGATGCTGTTGGCCGAGGTGAGGTGGTGGCGCGCGACCAGCGCGGGGTCGCTCAGGGCCTCCTTCACCATGCGCTGACACGCGTCGAAGTTGCCGTCGACCCGCCAGGCGGTGACGTTGTCGCCGAACGCGCCCAGTTGGTGCGCCTGCCGCGGAGCGACGCGCCCGTCCGGGTAGAGGATCACCACCCGGAAGCCCGGTCGCCGATGGAACGCAGAGGCCACCGCCGCGCCGGTGTCGCCCGAGGTGGCCACCAGCACCGTGGTCTCGTGGGTGCGCAGCCGGGCGAGCGAGGCGGCCAGGAAACGCGCGCCGAAGTCCTTGAACGCCGCGGTCGGCCCGTGGAACAGCTCCAGCAAGCCGGTGTCGTCCGACAGCCAGCGCGTGGGCGCGTCGAAGGTGAAGGCCTCCGACACCACCGCCTCCAGCTGCGGCGCCAGCACCTCGTCGACGAAGTACGGGCGCAGCGCGGTCAACGCGCGGGTGAGGAACGAGTCCCCCCAGGGGCCGACGTGCGTCGACAACCGGGGCGGCATGTAGAGGCCGCCGTCGGGTGCCAGGCCGGTGGCGATGGCCTCGCTCAATGACACGGTGGAACCGCCCCGGGTGCTCTCGACTCTCATGTGCGCTCCACGTGCGCGGCCGGGCCGGCCACCGGGCTGACGTAGCGGTCGCTGTCCAGCCCGGCCTCCGCGAAGGCTCCGGCCATGGCCTCCGCCGCCGCGTGGGCAGCGCCCGCCGATTCGAACCAGCCGAAGACGCTGGGCCCCGCTCCAGAGATGCTGGCGCCGATGGCCCCCAGCTCGAGCGCGGCCTGCTTGACCCGCGCGAAGTTGGGGATGAGCGCGGCGCGGCGCGGCTCGATCAACACGTCGCGCAGCCCGCGGCGCAGCAGGCCGACGTCACCGCTGAAGCAGCCAGCCAGCACCAGCGCCAGCCCTTCGCTCTGGTGCACGAAGTCGGGCAAGGCCCAGGCGCCGGCCAGCGCCGCGCGGGCCCGCCGGGTCTCGAGCACGAAGTGGGGGTGCACCAGGGCCACGTGCAGCCAGTCCGGCGTGGGCACGCGCACCGGCAAGCCGTGCTCCGGCGCGATGACCAGCCCGCCCAGCAACATGGGGCCCACGTTGTCGCCGTGCGCGGCGCCGGTGGCCGCCGCCTCGCCCTGCATCGCCGCCTGGTAGAGCGCCTCGAGCGGCAGCGGCGCGTCCAGCAGCGCGTTGGCCGCCACCACCGCCGCCACCGCCGAGGCCGCGGAGCCGCCCATCCCCGAGCCCAGCGCGATGCCCTTGTCGATCTCCACCTCGAAGCCGAGAGACGCAGGCAGCGAGCGCTTGAGGTGCAGCAGCGCCCGCCCCGCAGTGTTCTCGTTCGCCACGGTGGGCAGCGGCACCGGCGCGCCGCGGATGGCCGCGAGGCGAACTTCACCGCTCGTGGTGCGGGTCACCGTGACGCGATCTCCCGCGCCCGCAAACGAGTGGCCCAGCAGATCGAAGCCCACCGCCACGTTGCCGATGGACGCGGGCGAGAACGCGGTGGCGCGCGTCACAGCCTGGCTCCCAGCGCGACGGCGACGCGCAGGAGGTCCGAGAAGACGCCAGCGGCCGTGACCTCCGGGCCTGCACCGGGACCCTGCACCACCAGCGGGTTCTGCGCGTAGCGCCTGGTCGTGAACTGCACCACGTTGTCCGTCAACCGGATGTGCGCGAAGGCGTGATCCGCAGGCAACGTGACGAGCCCCACGCTCGCCTTCCCGCCGGCCTCCAGCTTCGCCACGTACCGCAGCAAGCGCCCCGGCTGGAGCTTCGCCTTCATCGGCGCGTCGAGCTCCGCGAGGCGCGCCATGAACTCGTCGACGCCGACCCCGCGGAGCGCCTCGGGCACCAGCGACTCCAGGGCGATGTCATCGATCGTCGCCTTTCAGCCGTTCTCGCGCGCGAGGATGACCAGCT
>CALNBU010000623.1 GCA_937875615.1 uncultured Archangium sp. | reverse complement strand
ATGACGCGCGGCCCCTACTTGCCCTTCCAGTCGGTCAGCGCCTTCTTCACGTCGGCGGCGAAGAAGAACCGCTCGGGGTTCTGCTGCCCCAGCGTCTGCGCCTTCTCGGCCAGCGGCAGCGCCTCTTTGAACTTCTTCTGCCCCGCGAGGCCCTGCGCCTTCACCCACAACGCCAGCCAGGTCTCCTGCGCGGCAAGCGCCTTGTCCGCGTAGACGACGGTGTTCGCGTAGTCCTTCTCCTCGAGGTAGTAGCGGGCGGCCTGCGTGTACTGCGGCCCCTGCGCGTCGAGCGCCTTGATGGCCGCCACGGCCTGCTCCGCGGTCTTGAGCTTCACCGGCAAGGTGACGCGGACCTTCTCCCACTCGAGGTCGATGTTGGCCGCGGCGTTGTCGAAGTTGGTGACCAGGTAGACGAGGCGCTCCCGGTTGGCGATGGGCTGCGGCGTCACCCGCGCCACGTCGTGCTCCGGCTTGTAGCCATCGCTGCCCCAGAGGTCGACCTGGCTGCTGAGGATCAAGGTCCAGGAGGTAGCCCCGGGGATCGCCAGGAACCCGTAGGTGCCCGCCGCCACGTCCTTGCCGCCCACCACCACCGGCTGGCTGAAGGTCACCACCGTGGAGTGGTTCGCGCCCGCGCGCCACACCTTGTCGAGCGGCACCAGGCCGCCGAAGATCTTCCGGCCCTTCACCGCGGGGCTGCTGTAGTCGACGGTGATGGTGGTGAGGCCAGCGGTCTGCACCACCTTCGCCTCAGAGCTCAGCGAGGGCAGCTTGAGCTGCGCAGCGGCGAGGGTCGACAGACAACAGATCAATCCGGGGAGGACGAAGCGCATGGGGGTATCTCTTCTCGTTGGAAAGTGAGGGACGAAACGTCGCTCACATGCCACGAGAGGGGGCGAAGTTTCACCCGAAACCCGCTCAGCGCTTCTTTCCCTTACCGCCGCGCTCACGCCAGAGCCTGTCGAGCACCGAACGTGCGTCGAATTGCCCCGAGCGGGTCTCGCTGGTCTCCTCTTTGGCCACCTTCTCCTGCTCCCAGGGCTGCTTCGGGGGCGGCGCGCGTTCCGACTGACGCCGCGGCTCCATCCTCCGGGCCTGACCCCGGGGAGGCGCCTCGCGCCTGTCCCGCGACTCGGGCCGCCGCGTCGGAGCCTGGGGCCGGCCACCGCTCCGCTGCTCGCGCCCGGGCGCTTGCCGCTTCCGGTCCTGCCGACTGTCCTGCGAGCGCCAGCGCCGAGGCTCCTGCACCACCGCGCCTTCGATGGCCACGGCCTGGTAGTCGATCTGCTTGCGCGCGAGGTTGACGGAGAGGATCCGCACCCGACACGGCATGCCCACCTTCACCGTCAGGCCGCCGCCGAAGCGCATGCGGTACGTCGACTGATCGAAGTCGAAGTCGGGCGACACCGACTCGCCCTTCACGAAGCCCTCCACCAGCAGCTCGTCGAGCTGCACGAAGAAGCCGTGATCGGTGAGGCTGCTCACCGTGCCGTCGTGCTCCTCGCCCACGCGGTCCTTCAGCAGCAGGCAGGCGTAGAGCTGGTTCACCTCGCGCTCCACCTGCATCGCCGCGCGCTCCCGCTCCGAGCTCTGCACGGCCTTCGCCTCGAGGCGCTCCTCCTCGGCCTCCTGCTGGCCGGAAGACAGCCGCTTCTGGCGCCGGCTCCACAGGGCCTTGAGCTCGCGGTGCACCAGGAGGTCCGGGTAGCGACGGATGGGCGAGGTGAAGTGGAGGTAGTCCTCCGCGCCCAACCCGTAGTGCCCCGCCTCGCGCGACGAGTAGACCGCCTGCGCCATCGAGCGGAGCGCGAGCTGGTTGAGCGCGCGCTGCTCCGGGTGCCCGTCGAGCTTCTTGAGCACCTGGTTGAGCACCTTGCTGGTCAGCTCGCCCTTCGGCACCTGGATGCCGTAGGCCCCCAGCAGCGTGACGAAGGTCTCGAGTCGCACCTCGTCGGGCGGCCCGTGGAAGCGATTCACGGTGGGCAGCTCCCGCTCTCGGAAGAAGCGCGCCACCGCCTCGTTGGCGGCCAGCATGCACTCCTCGATGAGCCGGTGGCTCTCCCAGCGCTCGCGGCGCACCAACCGCACCGGCAGGCCGTCGTCGCCCAGCTCCACGCGCTGCTCGGGGAGATCGAAGTCGACCGCGCCGCGCGCCACGCGCATGGTGTGCAGCGTCTTCGAGAGCGAGAGGAGCCGCGCGAACTGCGCCTTGAACTCCACCCGCCCCGGCACCGCCTTGCCCGCGAGCACCTCGTGCACCTCGGTGTACGTGCAGCGCGCCGCGCTGCGCATCACG
The DNA here is from genome assembly GCA_937875615.1 of uncultured Archangium sp. GTDB lineage: Bacteria > Myxococcota > Myxococcia > Myxococcales > Myxococcaceae > Archangium_A. The sequence goes on along the minus strand of CALNBU010000623.1, from coordinate 3,143 downwards.
CCCGGGTACACCTCCGTCGAGAGCGTCTCGCCCTGCCGGTCGATGACCATGTCGGCCACCATGCACAGCCGGTCGACCTCCGGGCGCAGCGAGCAGATGCCGTTCGAGAGCCGCTCCGGCAACATCGGCAGCACCCGCCCCGGCAGGTACACCGACGTCGCGCGCCGCAGCGCCTCGGCGTCGAGCCCGGTGCCCTCGCGCACGTAGTGGGAGACGTCGGCGATGGCCACCACCAGCCGCGTCCCGTCGCGATGCGCCTCGGCGTACACCGCGTCGTCGAAGTCTCGCGCGTCTTCGCCATCGATGGTGATCAACGGCAACCGGCGGAGGTCTCTGCGACCCTCCCCCCGCGCCTCCTTCTCCGAGACCTCCAGCGGGACGCGGTCGGCCTCGTCCATCACCTCGGGTGGAAACTCGTCGTGGAAGCCCTTCGAGAAGGCCACCGACAACACCTCGATGGAGTGATCGGCCTCCGCCCCCAACGAACCTGCCACCTCTCCCGTCAACGCCTGCGCACTCTGGAACATCGAATCTCCGACGCCCAGACGCACCTTCACCACGTCACCTGACCGCGCCAGCTGCGTCATCGGCACGCGGACGCGGCCCAACTCCTGCTCGCGGGGCTCCACCCAGGCCTTGCGACCGTCCTCGTGGTAGGTGCCGATGATCTGCTGGCGGGTGCGCGAGGTCACCTCCACCACCCGACCCATGGTGCGGCCGCCGCGGCCCGGCCCCACCTCGATCAGCACCTGGTCGTTGTCGAGGGCCTTGCGGGCCTCGTCGGGAGGAATGAAGAGATCTTCAGACACCTCACCCACGATGGGCTTCACGAACGCGAAGCCGTCGCGGTGATGGTGGATGATGCCCTCCACGCGCTTGCCACCCGGGGCGCGCGCTTCGTCCGTCTGCTTCGCCTGCCGACGAGGCGGCGGCGCCTGCGACGGGCGACTGGACTTCCTGGGTTTGCTGCCGGACTTCTTCTCTTGTTGCTTCTTCGATGGCTTGAATCGCCCCACGCGACTCCTTACAGGTAGAACGTCGCGCCCACGCCAGGCGTGAAGGTGACGATCTGCACCGTGAACTGCCCGCCCACGATGGCAAAGGGCACCGCCAGACCGATGGTGGCGTTCAGCGAGAACGATGGGCTGAGAAAATACTCCGCGCCGAAGCCACCCTTGACGCCGAAGGTGAGCACCGAGAACGGGTCGAGGTTCACCGGCGCGCCGGTGGCGCCAGTGCCGAAGAACACGCCGACGTTGACCAACGGCCGGAGCGCGTCGGTCGACTTCCGGAACAGGATGTCGAGGCCGGCCCCCACCCCGAAGCCGAACAGCGCGCCGGAGTCAGAGGCCACCAGCGAGGCGTTGAGGTCGACCAGCAGCTTGATGTTGTCCGAGAGGAAGCTGGCGACGCCCACGCTCGAGGCGCCGGAGACGCCCAGCGTGGTGACCGAGCCGCCGAAGTTGGCGCGGATGCCGAAGGCGCCCTTGCTCGCCGAGCGCTGCGGATCCTCGACGGGCAACATCGGCGTCACCGGGGCGTACACCGCCGACGAGCTGTGCGGTGCGGTGTGCTCCGGCGTGACCGGCGCGATCTCCGTGCCGATCTCCTGAGCGAACGCCGCCGCGCTGACCAACGCTGCAACCACCACGAGCCTCTTCACGGCGTGACCTCCGGCTTCACGTTCGCCAGCACCTTGAAGGTGCGCGCGACCTGCATCGGGTTGTGGACCTTCCCCAGGAAGAACTCGATCTCCTGCATGCCCGGGTTCCTGGGCGTGAAGAAGAACTCCCGCACCGGAGAACCACCCGACGAATGCGACACGCTGACCTCGCGCAACGACACGCGCTTGGCAGTCTGCGGCTCGATGGCCCACACGTGCCCCTGCTTCTCTGACAACCGCACCGAGAGCCCGTGGTTGAGCCGCACGGTGACCTCCCGGGGCGCGCCGGTGCCCGAGGCCTCGACGGTCTGGATCTCGATGGTCTCCCGGGAGACCGGCGGGTACTCGGGCGCGCGCGGCTCGCACGACTCACACTCGATGCGCCCGCCCCAGCCGGTCAACTTCTCCACCACGCCGGTGGCGACCACCACCTCGCCGATGTACTTCTTGAGCCCCTTCACCACCTTGCCCTCGAGCGTGAAGGCCACCTGCTGGCGCGTGCCGGGGTTCGACACCACGAGGTAGTAGTCGTCGGCGTTCATCTCCAGGCGCCCGCGCAGGGTGCTGAAGCCCTTCACGCCCACCGACATGCCCGGGTTCGCGATGGTGGTCACCTCGCCGGGCGACAACAGCCGCAGCTTCTCGACCTCCTCCGTCTCCTGGACCTCCACCTCGGCCTCCGGCTTCTTGGCCGAGTACTTCCGCACGTCGACCGAGCCGCCGTAGTTGTGGAAGCGCTTGATCAACCCGGACACCGACACCTTGTGGTCGGCGTACGCGGGCAACACCTCTTGATCGGGCCCCTGCAGGAGGAACCACAGCTCGCGCTTGTCGCGGCCGATCACCTCCAGGTACGGGAAGCCCTGGTACAGCACCAGCCGGCCCTTGAACGAGCCCTCGCCCATCACCCCGCGCTCACCCACCGTGAGCGCCTGCTCCATCTCGCGGCGCGTCAGGAGGTTGCCGTCGGGCGGCAGTCGCGTCGCTCTCGGCATCGGCTTGTCCGGCAGCGGCCCCAGCCAGCCATCGCGCCGCGCCGGGGGCACCGACGGGGAAGGAGCAGGAACGGAGCCCTTCCGGCCAGCCTTGGCCGCGGTCGGCTTCGCAGCCTTCGCGGGCGCCTTTTCGGCCTGCGCCGCCGCCTTGCCGCTGAGCTTCTTGACCGCCAATTTCGCTTTTTGTTTCGCGACCTTGACCGGCTTCACGGCCTGCGACTTCGTGGACTTGACGACCTTCTTCTTCGGGGCGGGTTTCGCCTTCTTACTGGCCAACGCCGGCTCCTTCCTCAAGCGGGAGAGGTGGGCCCCCTAGCCGATCTCCCCACCGGACGTCAATCCAAATCCCTGCAATTCCTATTGGTTTTCACGACTGAAATCGCCTCGGCGGCGCGGAGAGAAGACGCGGACCGGCGGCGCTTTCGGGTTGGCATCTGGCGCCGGGCGCGGCATCACCAGCCGCATGTCCTTGATGAGCGTCGATG
>CALNBU010000622.1 GCA_937875615.1 uncultured Archangium sp. | reverse complement strand
GCTCGACGGCGAAGAAGAAGACGGCGAGGTCATCCAGGGCACGGTGCTCGAAGAAGAAGAGGTGCCGGAGCCGGAGAGCAGCTGGGGCATCGCCGCCTCCGCGCCGCCGCCACCTCCGCCTGCGATGGTCGCGCCGCCGGCTCCAAAGCCGCAGCCGACCTCCTCCAGCGTGCCCTCGCTGCCGGTGGTGCAGCCGGCGCCGGTCGCGCCGCCGGCCGGCGTCCAGAACGTCGTCAACCTCGTGGGCGAGCACCGCGTCATCCTCCACACCATGGAGGGGCAGGTGAAGCGGGGCTCCATCCGCGATGCGCAGCTGGGTGGCCCCAACCTCACCCTGGCGTTGGCCAGCGGCGGCGCCGAGACGCTGTTGAAGGAGCGGGTGAAGGCGCTGTTCTTCATGTTGGCGCCGGGCTCCCGTGCGCCGGCCACCGAGGGCAGCAAGGTGCGCGTGACGTTCAAGGATGGCCGACAGGTGGCGGGCTTCTCGAAAGACCACGAGGCGCCCACCGCGGGCTTCTTCGTGGTGCCCGCCGACAACCGCACCAACACCGAGCGCATCTTCATCTTCAGGCACGCGGTGCAGAGCGTGGCGCTGGAGCGCTGAGGGCCCGCGCGTGTCGGTCGGCCGCTCCGCCCGTTGACAACGGGTGCGAGACAGACTCACCTTTCATGGCGCCTTCCCCCAGGCGTGAAAGGACGCAGTGGATGTCGATGTCGGGCCGGGACAGACGGGTTTTTCCACGGATTCAGGTGGCGCTGACCGCGCATTGTCGCATCGGAAACCGCTTCGTGCGCGACGCGGTGGCGGACCTCTCGGAAGGTGGGTTGTACCTGCGCACCAGGGAGCCGGCGCGCGCCGGCACGGCGGTGCGGGTGGCCTTGGCGCTGCCCTTCACGGACGGCCCCCGCTACTGCACGTTGGTGGGGACGGTGGCGCGGGTCGACCACGACGCGCGGGGCGGCACGCGGGGCCTGGGCGTGAGCTTCGAGGGGCTGAGCACCGACGTGAGAGATCGCGAGTCGCTGCGCGGGTTCCTCTCGGAGACGCAGCCCGCCTGACGCTCAGGCGTCGCGCGCCTCGAGAATCTGTACGCCCAGCATGGCCGCGAGGAACGCCTTCACCTGGTGCTCCGGCCGGTTGGCCAGCGCCAGCACCTCGGCGTTGGTGCGGGTGCCGTCGATGCGCGGGAGCAGCTGGGCCTCCCACTTCTCCAGCTCCAGCTCGTGCAGCTGGTAGGCGGGCTGCTGGCTGGGGAGGAGCCGGTCTTCGGGGCGGATGAGGCGGGTGAGGCGGTCCGGCTTGTAGAGCTTCTTGATGCCGCGGATGGTCAGGTTCCCGGGGAAGATGTCGAGCTTGATGCTCTCGGCGCGGGCCTTCTCCCTGAAGCTGACGGTGAAGGTGCCCTCTTCCCAGCCGAACAAGCTGTAGATGATGGCCTTCACCTGCTGGCCTACGTAGTACAGCCGCTCGGTGTCCTTGAGGAGCCCGCGCTCCACCAGCACGTCGCCGGTGCGCCGCTTGCTCTGCTGGGCCACCACCGCCGCGTCCTGCAGCTGTTCGGGCTGAATCTTCCCCACCCGCACCAGGAACTGGCCGAAGCGGTCGGCGGCGAGGTTCGAGAGCGCGAAGACCGGCTGGCCGCTCTCGAAGTAGACGACCTTCTTCACCTTGCCCTTCTGGCAGTAGAGCTCGCCGGTCTCCTTCGAAAGGTAGAAGGCGCTGATGAGGCCGGGGAGGTTGTCGCGCAGCGCGCCCTGGCGCGAGGCGCGGGCGGGCGCGGTGATGGCGCTGGCGGAGGAGGGCGGCGGTCGTTGGCCCGACACCGGCCCCGCGACGTGCTTCTGGGCGGTGAGCGGCGCGCCCTGCAGCTCGGCGGTGATGTTGCCGCCACCGGTGACGCGGATTTTTCCGGTCAGCTCCATGGGCTCGTCGCCCTCTCCCTCTTCGACGTCGATGTCGAGCTCCACCTCGTAGCTGTCGTCGGGGCGGACGGAGGGGGGCGTGACGGCCACCGGGACGATGCTCCGCACCGTCTGCAGCAGCTGCTTGGCGTCGAAGGGCTTCTCGAAGAACTGCGCGCCGGGGAAGCGGGTGGCGGCCTCGGTGGCGTGCTTGCTGCCCTTGAAGACGCCGCTCATGAACACCAGGGGGAGCTGGCCGCGCGTGCTCCGCAGCCCCTCGGCGACGTGGTAGCCCATCATGTCGGGCAGCAGCACGTCGATGAGCGCCAGGGCCAGCGGCTCGCTGCGCCCGTGCTCGACCGCGGCCTTGCCCTTGTTGGCGCCGATGACGGTGTAGCCGGCGTCCTCGAACAGCGAGGTGAGCAGAGCCACCAGCTCCTTGTTGTCATCGACGACGAGAATGGTGGGCGACATAAAGCCGGCCCCACACTACCCTCGTTGCGCGCAAGGCCTAAGCACTTCACGCGGGCCTTTCGAGGAGGCTCATGGCTCGGGAGCAGTGTGACCTGGTGATGAAGGGTGGGGTGACCTCGGGCATCATCTACCCGCGGGCCATCGCGGCCATCGCGCGGGACTACGACTTGCGCAGCGTGGGCGGCGCCTCGGCCGGGGCCATCGCCGCCATCGCCGCCGTCGCCGCGCAGTACCGGCGAGAGACCACCGGCAGCGACGAGGGCTTCGAGGCGCTCGACGCGCTCCCCGCGGAGCTGGGGGCGGTCGACCCGCGCACGGGCCTCTCCAGGCTGCTCTCGTTGTTCGACGCCACCGGCGAGGGGGCGCCCTTCTTCTCGTTGGCGCTGGGCTGGCTGGCGGGCGGGCGGCGCCGGGTCTGGGCGACGCTGCGCTTCCTGGTGCGCACCGCGCCGCCGGTGTGGGCCGGCTGGTTGCTGGCCTCGGCCGCGCTGTGGGCGAGCGGCCCCGCGCTCCACGCGCTGTTGGGCACCCTGGGCCTGCTGGTGGTGGCGGTGGGCCTGTGCGGGTACGTGGCGCTGCAGGAGCTGCGGGAGGCGCTGTCGGAGGCGCAGGGCTTCGGGCTGTGCTCCGGGTACCGCCTCTCGGAGTGGATGCACGAGCTGGTGAACCGCCTCGCGGGGCGCCCGCTGGACCAGCCGCTGACCTGCGGAGACCTGAGCGCGGTGGGCCTGGACCTCCAGGTGATGACCACCAACGTGACGGTGGGCGTGCCCGAGCGGCTGCCGCTGCTCACCGCGGACCGCTACTGGTTCCGGTTGAAGGACCTCCAGCGGCTCTTCCCGCCCGCGGTGGTCGCCGCCGTGATGCGGGACCAGACGGTCGAGGGCGAGGGCGAGGACGCGCGGGTCCGTTTCCCGGTGCCGGAGCGACTCCCGGTGGTGGTGGCGGCGCGCATGTCGCTCAGCTTCCCGTTGCTGCTGCAGGCGGTGCCGCTCTATTCGGTCGACTACACGCGCAGCAGCGAGCGCGACCGGGTGCCCGAGGTGTGCTGGTTCTCCGACGGCGGCCTGTGCGCGAACCTGCCGCTGCACTTCTTCGACGCGCTGGTGCCGTCGCGGCCCACCTTCGCGCTCAACCTCAAGCCACCGCACCCCGACCACCCGGTGCCGGAGCGCATCGAGGAGCAGGGTGACCAGTCCGCCTACGTCTACATGGCGGCGAGCAACCGCGCCGGCGTCAGCCTCCAGTGGAACCGCTTCACCGGCGTGGGCGGGTTCCTGGGGCGGGTGCTGGACACCATGCAGGGCTGGAACGAGACCGCCACGGCGCCGTACCCCGGCTACCGCGACCGCATCGCGCACATCAGCCACAACGACCAGGAGGGCGGCCTCAACCTCGAGATGGACGAGCAGCGCATCGAGGCGCTGGCGAAGCGGGGCGCGGCGGCGGGCGAGCTGGTGGTGCAGCGCTTCCGGCACGGCAACCCGAACTACCGCGGCCAGACCGGCTGGCAGAACCAGCAGTGGGTGCGCTACCGCGCGTTGTTGGCGATGTTGGCGGCGGAGTCGGGGGCGCTGGAGTCGCTCAGCCGCCTGGAGGCGCTCTTCGAGTCGCCGCCCAGCTACGACTTCGTGGCCGAGCGCCGCGCCGATGACGACGGCCCGACCCAGAAGGAGCGCGTGCAGCGCCGCAAGCAGGCCCGCGAGGTGAATCGCCTGCTGGTGAGCCTGACCCGGCAGCTCCGGGACGCGCGCGAGGCGGTGGAGGGCGGGGTGCCGAGGCCGCGCGCCGAGCTCAAGGCGAGGCCCCGGGTGTGATGCGCTGGCTGGTGCTGTGGGCGGTGCTGCTGGGCACGTTCGCGCGCGCGCAGGTCCCCGATGCGGGGCTGCCGGACGCCGCCGTGGGCGAGGGCGGCGCCGACCGCGACAACGAGGAGAACGACCGCGGCGGCTTCTGCGCTGGCGACCGCGACTGTCAGGGCGCGATGGGCTGCGTGCAGGGGCGCTGTCAGCCGAGGCCGGTGGTGGAGGTCGGGTGCGCCGTGCTCCCCGCGGCGCCGCTGTGGGCGCTGCTGCTGCTGGGGCTCAGCGCTCGTCGTTGCCCAGCTCGGCGAGGAACTCCTCGCGCGAGATGAGGCCCTTGCGCTGGAGCACGCGCAGCAGGGCCCAGAAGCGCCGCTCCTGCTCGTCGCTCTGGTGTTCGTCGGCGGCGCCGAAGAGGAACTCCAGGTCGCGGGAGACGCCGTCGCGCTTCTTGGTCGGGGCCTCGTTGATGATCTGCCCGCCGACGATGGGCGCTTCGTCTTCATCGCGCGCGGGGACGAAGGCCTGCGTCTGGAGCGTCTTCGCCTGCGCCGCCGCGTCGGCCGCCGACTGCTTGTGGTAGTGCCGCAAGATGGCCTCGCGCACCTGACTGTGCGTGGAGACGTACGGCACCACCTTCAACCCGGTGGTGAACTCGATTTCATCGATGGCGGGCTGGTTGAGCGGGTCGCTCATGGCCACCAGCAGGCGCCGGCTGGCGGTGCCCTTGCCGTCGATGGCGAAGGGAAAGAGCTCGTTGGTCTCGCAGAAGCGGGTGCGCAGCATGTGCACCGCGGTCCAGTCGGTCTGCACCTGCTTGAGGTCGACGGTCCCCAGCGTGAGCGAGGCGGCGAGCGCCTGGGCCAGCTGCACCTCCGAAATCAGTCCCTGCTGTACGAGCGTGACCCCCAGGCGCTGGCGGGTCCGCTTCTGAGCGGCGAGCCCCGCCTCGAGCTGGGCCTGGGTGATCGCCTTGCGCTCGAGGAGCAACTCTCCGATGCGTTTCCGGCTCATGGACGGGGGGGGCGATAGCACGGGAGTAAAAATCGCGCATCGCTCGCCTTGACACCCGTTTTGCCGCGCCCCTATGGTCCGCCCGCTTTTCCGGCTCCTGGTGATCCGGAAGGTTTCGACGGAATTTCCGAAAGGCAATAGACACATGACGCTTGGACAGCTGAGCATTCTGGCGGCCGAAGCCGCCGCTGAAGGTGGCGAACAGGGACTCTTCTCGGAGCTCGCGGCTTCCTGGGAAGAGGGCGGCTGGCCGATGTACCCGATCCTCCTGGTATTCGTGATCGGCATCGCCATCACCATTGAGCGCATGATCGTGCTCTTCGGCTCGGCCTCCATCAACAAGGACGGCTTCATCCGCGGACTGAAGAAGCACATCTACGCGGGCGATCTCGACAAGGCCATCAACTACGTGGCCGGCCAGAAGTCGACGCCGCTGACCAACGTCCTCAAGTCGGGCCTGATGAACGTGCCCAAGGGCGAAGAAGAAGTGCAGGCGTCGCTCGACGAGGCCTCGCTCCGCGAGACGCCCAAGATCGAGGCCCGCACCGGTTACCTCGCCATGTTGGGCAACGCCGCGATGCTCATCGGCCTCTTCGGCACGGTGAACGGTCTCATCAACGCGTTCAAGGCCGTGTCGCACGCCTCGCCTGCCGACCGCGCCACCATCCTCGCCGGCTCCATCGGTGAGGCCATGAACTGCACGCGCTTCGGTCTGTTCGCGTCGATCCCGCTGCTCATCGCGTTCTCGGTGCTCAACGGTCGCACGCAGTCGCTCATCAACGACATCAACGAGTCGTCGGTGGCGGTGCTGAACCTGATCGTCCAGAACAAGGACAAGTTCAAGAACCTCACCGTCCCTGCGACGGCCGAGGAGTAATTCTCTCCCTCAACGGGCGGGCCGGCTGGAAACCCGGCGGTCCGCCTGTTGTCTCTCTTTTTGGCGTCATCTCTAGCGCGGAGCGTATTTCATGGCCGGTGGTATGGACCTTGGCGGTGGTGGAAAGGGTGGCAAGAAGCCGCTCGACACGGCTATCAACCTGGTGCCCTTCATCGACCTGATGGCCGTGTTGATCGTGTTCTTGATCATGACGGCCGTCTGGACGCAGCTGGGTCGCTTGCAGGTCTCTCAGTCGGGGCAGAGCCCGAGCGACAGCGAGCCACCTCCCTCGCAGCTTCAGCCCATCGCGCTGCTCATCACCGAGAAGGACCTCAAGCTCTCGGTGGGCGCGTTGCCGCTGGACCCCATCAACATCGCCCGCAACGACAAGGGGCAGGTCGAGGTCGGCCAGCTGCTGGTGAAGCTCAAGGAGCTGAAGACGCAGCAGCCTGACCAGTCTTCCATCACGCTCAACACCGAGGACGGCGTGAAGTACGACGACCTGGTGCGGCTCATCGACACCGTCATCTCCGATGGCACCAACCCGCTCTTCCCTTCGGTGTCGGTGGCGCCGGCGTCGCAGAACTGAAGCAAGGACTCAAAACGAATGCCCATTGAAATTCCCGGCAAGCGGTACGGCAAGCGGCTGCAGCACTCGAAGGTGTTCGGCCATGGCCTGCAGGGCCACAAGAACACCTTCGCCGACCTGAACGTGACGCCGCTCGTCGACATGTTCGTGATTCTGGTGTGCTTCCTCATCGCCAACTTCGCCGCGTCCGGCGAGCTGCTCTCGATGTCGAAGGACATCCAGCTCCCCGAGGCGGTGCACTCCGAGGAGCTGACGCTCGCGCCGGTGGTGCAGGTCAGCCAGGCCGAGGTGGTGGTGTCGGGCAACGTCATCGGCCGCGTCGATGACCTCGCCCGCGAGGACTACCTGAACATCCCCGCGCTCGAAGAGAAGCTGCGCGAGATGAAGAAGCAGTTCGAAGACCTGCACAACCAGGCCGGTGACTCCGGCGCCTTCAAGGGCGACGTGAACATCCAGGCCGACAAGGGCGTGCCCTTCCGCATCATCAAGAAGGTGATGTTCAGCTGCACCTCCGCGGGCTACGGCAACATCTCCTTCGCGACGCTCTCCGCGGGCGGTGGCGACAAGAAGCCCGAAACCGCGATGCGCTGAGCCGCAGTCGAATCCAGAAGTCGAAGCCCCTCGAGGAGAATACTCCCGAGGGGCTTTGTGTTTCAGGGTGCTTCCTGCTTAAGGGCCCTCGCCATGGAAATGCTTCGGCAGTTCAAGGAGTTCATCGACCCCACGCACCTGATTCAGTCGTTCGGGTACCCGGGGTTGACGCTCATCATCTTCCTGGAGACCGGCGCGCTGGTCTTCTTCCTGCCGGGCGACTCGCTGCTGTTCATGGCCGGTCTCTTCGCCGGCGAGGGCACGCTGAATCTGCTCTACCTTCAGCTACTGCTGATTCCCGCCGCCATCATCGGCGACGCGGTGAGCTACTTCATCGGCGCCCGGCTGGGGCCGGCGCTCTTCAATCGCACCAACGCCAGGCTGCTCAAGCCGGAGTACCTGAAGGCCGCGAGGGACTTCTACGAGAAGCACGGCGGCAAGGCGGTCATCCTCGCCCGCTTCATGCCCATCGTGCGCACCTTCGTGCCGGTGGTGGCCGGTGCCGCGGGCATGAAGTACGCCCGCTTCGCCAGCTTCAACATCATCGGCGGCGTCTCGTGGATCGCCTCGATGACGGTGGCCGGGTACTTCCTCGGGCAGATTCCCTTCGTGAAGAAGAACATCGAGCTGATGGTGATTCTCATCATCTTCCTCTCGATTCTCCCCGGCATCATCGCGTGGATGAAGGCGCGCTTTGGCTCCAAGCCCGCGGAGACGACTGGCGCGTGAGCGCGGCGCAGGAGGCCGCCCGCGCCGCGGTGAGCCGCCTCAAGGTCTTCCCGCTCCCGCCGGTGGTGCTGCTCCCCGGGAGCGCCGCGCCCCTGCACATCTTCGAGCCCCGGTACCGGGCGATGGTGGCGGACGCGCTCGCCGGCGACGGGCTCTTCGCGCTCGCGCAGGTGCTGCCGGGTCAGGAGTCGCTGCTGGCGGGGAACCCCGGGTTGGAGGCGGTGGTGTGCGTGGGCGCCATCTCCCTGCATGAGGCGCTGGAGGACGGTCGCTCCAACCTGGTGCTGGTGGGCGTGGCGCGCGCGCGGCTGCTGCGAGAGCTCCCGACGGCCGCGCCGTACCGCGAGTTCGAGGCCGAGCTGCTGGAGGACGCGCCGGTCGACGCGGAGGGCGACGCGTCGCTCAAGCGCGCGGTGATGGAATTGTTGGCCCGGGTCCCGGTAGAGGTGGGCCAACGGCTGGCGCAGGTGACCGCGCGGCTGTCCGGCGGGACGCTGGCCGACGTGGTGGCCAGCACCGTCCTCACCGAGGTGCAGCCCCGCTACGAGGTGCTCTGTGAGCTCGACGTCGCCGCGCGCATCGAGCTGGTGACCGAGGCGCTGCTCTCGTTGGTGGGACACATCAAGCCGCGCAAGTCCGAGCGGCTGCCCAACTGACCGCCTCAGGCTACGGGCAGTCCACCGGTTGCACGTCGTAGATGATGGGCTCGGAGATGTTGGTGATCTCCACGTGGTAGGTGCGGCCGGGCTGGGTGGTCCAGCCCTGCGGTGTGAAGCGGATGGCATAGGCGCTGCCGTAGTGCCGGAGCAGCGGGTACACGGTGACGGGCATCACCGCCCCGTCGTCGGTCACCAGCACCTGCGCCGTGGTGCTGTCGCCGGCGCCGTTGGTCAGCGCGATGGTGTCGCTCTGCACGCTCCAGCCGGTGGCGTCGATGGGCTCGATGAAGCCGGGGCCGAAGTCGAGGCCGCTCATGGGCCCCGGCCCCGCCGGCGGCCAGGCGGCCCACTTCCGGCCGGCATCGCCAGCGCCGCCGATGACCCAGTGACAGGAGCTGTCGGAGGTGCTCCCGATGCCCACCGGCCCCAGCGAGTTCGACAGGAACCAGCGCCGATGCCCGAGCGAGAGCGCGTTGCTCGCGCCGTAGTCGGACATGTACATGTCGATGGAGCGCACGCCGCGGCCGCTGCTGATGTTGGAGCTGGCCGCGGCCTCGTCTCCGTCGGCCGTGTAACAGAGCCAACTGGTGGGCGGATGGTGGCTGAGGGCGTTGTTGGCGTCCATCATCAGCGCGCAGGCCTGGGCCTTGGCGTTCAGCTCCGGGTCGGTGACGACCTGCGGGAGCTGCGCCACGAAGCGGTAGGCGTTGAGCAGGCGCAGCGCGTTGGCCCGGCCCGGGTTGTCCATGTCGCCCGGCACGCAGCTGGCGACGTTGCCGCCCACCCAGTTGCCCTCGCTCATGTTGTCGCGCGCGCAGCGGAAGGCGTGACAGACCTGCGCTTCCCGTGAGCCGGAGATGGTGCCGTCACAGGAGGTCGAGCCGCCGCCGGCCCCTCCGCCTGCGCCGCCGCCGCCGCCGCTCCCTCCGCCGGCGCCGCCCCCCAGGATGAAGCCCCCGTCGACGCCTGGCCCGCCGCCCGAAATCCAGGAGATGCACTCTCCGAGCTGGCAGCTGGTGCCGAAGGAGCAGGCCGAGCACGCCCCGGCGCCGTTGCCGCACGCGTTCTGCTCCCGCCCGCTCTGACACTCGCCGTCTTCGTCGCAGCAGCCGTTGGGGCAGTTGGTGGGCGTGCAGCGCCCCCCGACCGGTCCACAGGAGGCGAAGAGCACGACGCCGAGGGCGAGGAGGAGAGCCTTCATGGAGACCTGATAGCCGGGTTGGGCGCGACGTGGCCAGCGGCGATGCTTCCGTGTCGCACCCAGCTTGCTAGACGCGCTCCATGAGCTCCGAGACGGCCGAGGGCCGGCTGGCGCGTGTGGCCGCGCGCTTCACCGCATGGGCCGAGCGCTTCATTCCCGATGCCTTCGTCTTCGCGCTGTTGGCCACGGTGGTGGTGGTGGTGGCCGCGCTGGTGAAGACGGGCGACGTGAAGGTGGTGGTGCAGGCGTGGGGCGGCGGCTTCTGGGAGCTGCTGCCCTTCACGCTGCAGATGGCGCTGGTCATCATCACCGGCTCCGTGGTGGCCTCCACCCGCCCGGTGTACCGACTCATCGCCCGGCTGGCCGCGGTGCCGCAGCAGCCGCGCGCCGCGGTGGCCTTCGTGGCCTTCTTCGCCATGGCGTCGAGCTGGTTCAACTGGGGCTTCTCGCTCATCTTCTCCGCCATGCTGGCGAAGGAGGTGGCGCGGCGCGTGCCCCACGCCGACTACCGCGCGCTCTGCGCCAGCGCCTTCCTCGGGTTGGGCAGCATCTGGGCGCAGGGGCTCTCGGGCAGCGCCGCGCTGCAGATGGCCACGCCCGACGCGCTGCCGCCATCGATTCGGGCCATCGTCGCCGGCCCCGGCTCGATCGTGGAGGGCGGGCTCATTCCCCTCACCGACACCATCTTCCTCTGGCAATCGCTGGTCAGCGTGGCGGTGGAGCTGCTGCTGGTGACGACGCTCATGTACTTCGCCGCCCCCACCGGCGCGCGCGCGAAGTCCGCCGAGGCCCTCGGGGTGTCGCTGGGCACGTCGCCGCTGGAGGCGCCCGCGCCGGAGTCCCGCGGCACGCCCGGCGAGTGGTGGGAGCACCGCGTGTACCTCCCGGTCTTCTTCGTGGCGTTGGCGTCGGGCTCCTTGTGGCTCACCTTCACCGAGGCCGCCGCCCCGCTCCACGCGCTCAACCTCAACACGCTGAACCTCATCTTCCTCACCGTGGGCGTGGCGTTCCACGGTACGCCGGCGCGGCTGATGCGCGCGGTGAAGGAGGCGACGCCCGGCGTGTGGGGCGTCATCCTCCAGTTCCCGCTCTACGCGTCGCTGGCCGCGCTCATCGTGAAGGCGCAGCTCAACGAGGCCATCGCCGGCTTCTTCGTCTCGCTCTCGACGAAGGAGACCTACCCCGCGGTGGTGGCCATCTACTCCGCGGCGCTGGGGGTCTTCGTGCCTTCGGGGGGCAGCAAGTGGGTCATCGAGGCGCCCTACGTGATGCAGGCCGCGCACGACCTGAAGGTGCACCTGGGCTGGTGCGTGGCCGCCTACGACCTCGGAGAGGCCCTCGCCAACCTCATCCAGCCCTTCTGGATGCTGCCGGTGTTGAGCCTCTTCGGCCTCAAGGCCCGCGACGTGATGGGCTACACCGCGCTGGTGTTCCTGGTGCTGGCGCCGGTGGTGCTGGTGTTGGTGACGGTGCTGGGCCTCACGCTGCCGTACCCGTCGTAGCGCGCCTTGCGGAACCCGCGCCCGCGGCGCACTGTCGAAGGTCCATGGGGACACTCCTGTTGGTGGTGGCGCTGAGCGCGGCGCCTGCGGGCGCGCGGTGTCGCGCCGGCGCCGAAGAAGCCGAGGGCCTGCGCCGCTGGAGCCAACTCGAGGCGGCGGTGAAGGCGGGCGGAGTGCGGGAGGCCTGGGCGGCGGTCGCGGCGCACGCCTGCTTCGTGCCGCTGCTGGCGGAGAACCGGCGCGAGCCGCCGCTCGACGACGCGGAGGCCTTCGGGGCGTGGTGGGCGCGCGGCGGTGGCGACTGGCTGAGCTCGGCGCTCCCGTCGCACGGGCTGGCGGACCGCACGGTGCTGCCGCCAGACCCGCCGGTGGTGGTGAAGCATGGAGACGAAGGCGGCCTGACCTGGCTGCGCTGCGCCGAAGACGCGCCTCCGACGTGCGACCGGGACGCCGCGGGGTGGACGCTCCGGCTGAAGCGCTCGTTGCGCAGCCCGGAGCCCGACGTGGCGGCCGTCGTCACCGGGTGCGAGGGCGCTGCGCGCAAGGCGAAGAAGAGCGCCGCCTACGTGGCCTGGCGAAGCTGTCTCGAAGAGAAGCGGCCGCTGAGCGCGGCGATGCCGCTGGGGCGTTACCGGGCGCCGCGCGAGGGTTGGTGGGTCCTCCGGGGGCGCCGCGGCCACTACGCCTTCTGCGATGAGGTGCGCGCCTACGAGCTCTCCACCGGCGCCGCGTGGGTGGCGCAGAGCTGCTCCCGGCTGGCACTCCAGAGGAGCGGTCAGGTCGACGTCGAGCGCACCGACGCGGAGCGCAGCGTCACCGTGCGCTCGGGCCGGCTCCCCGTGGAGGCGCTGCGCGAGGCGGCGTGGATGACGCTGCTGGCGCGGCACATCGAGCCGCAGGTGCAGACCGACGCGTGGTTCGTGCCCCGGCCCGCGTGGCTGACGCCGCGTTGGCCCGAGGGGGCCGAGGTGTCGGTGGGCGGGTTGGGCCATCGCGGCTGGTTCTCCAGCGGCCAGACGCTGTTGGCCTGGTCGTGGCAGGGCGCCGAGGGGCTGCGCGACGCGGGCGCGTTGACCTGGCCCGCGTCGTCGTCGCCAGGGGAAGACCACGCCGCGGCGCTGTGGGCCATCGCCGAGGCCGCGTTCGAAGCGGGCGAGGCGCCCGGCCGCCCTCCGTGGCCGCTGCGGACGAGCGGCAAGCCCGGGGTGTCGAAGGTCGACGCGGCGCCTGGCGCGCTCGACGCGGTGGAAGCGCGGCTGCTGGAGGCGCTGCACGACGCGACGACCCGCTGAGGCGCGGTGGAAAAGTTGCCGGGCCCCGGCGGCGCGAGACACTTCTGTCGCTGCCTGTCGCAGCCAGCGGCATCAAGGAGCGTTCTGATGGCCTTCGACATCGTGATGTTCGGCGCGTTCACCATCCCCGAGACCAACGTGGAGGCGTGGCTCTCGACGCCCATCGAGCCCGAGTCGTTCTCGTGGCTGGAAGACGTGGCGGGCGAGCCGCCCACGCAGGACACGCCCGAGGCGCTGGTGACCGCGCTCCAGGCGTTGGTCTGCGCGCCGCACGAGTTCCTCTCGCTCTCGCTCCACGAGGGCAGGGTCCAGCTGCAGGCCTACCTCTCGGAGGACCGCTACCGCGAGGCGGCGCAGGCGGTGGCGCTGTTGACGGCGAGCGCGGCCGACTTCGGTGGCGTGGGCGAGGTGCACTTCATGGGCTACCAGGGCATCCGCTTCGCGGAGCGCTTCACCCTGCGCGGCGGGCGCGCCACCTTCGCGCGGCTCACCGCCGAGCAGCTCTCGGCGCTGGAGCACCGCCCGGCCTTCCAGTTGCTCGAGGTCCGAATCCACGAGCGCTTCGACGCGTTGGTGGGGCGGCCGAGCATCGGCGACGCGCGCGGCAGTCAGTGGGTGGTCAACCCCTTCACCGGCCGCAAGGTGCGCGCGGCGACCGGCCCCGGCCTCAGAAGTTGAGCGAGAGCCCCGCGCTGACCACGTGCCGCAGGTAGAGGAACGAGTTCTGCGGGTAGAGGCCCAGGAACCCCGCGTAGCGCACGTCGAGGTCGAGCCAGGTGGTGAGCGGTCGCACCAGCTTGAGCGTCACCGAGGAGACGTTCTCGTCGTCCTCCACCACGGTGAGGTCCGGTGAGAGGTACACCCCGTCGGGAAACAGCGAGGGTTGCCAGGTGATGCTGGCCATCAGCATCAGCTTCCAGGGGAGCCGGAAGCCGCCGGTGGCAGAGAGCCGATGGCGCCGCACGGTCTCGCCCCAGGAGTTCGAGGTCTGGTCGAAGTAGCCGTAGCTGAAGCTGAACTGGAACGGCCCC
>CALNBU010000621.1 GCA_937875615.1 uncultured Archangium sp. | reverse complement strand
AGCGCCGGCCTCGGCGCCGCCTGACGCATCGGCCGTTGGAACCCCAACGACCTCGGCGACCGGCGCGGCCTGGACGTCACCGCCCCCCGCCACGTCGACACCCGGGGCCGCAGCGGCCTCGGCGACGTCACCCGCCTGGGCGGCGTCGGCGGACTTTGCACGGGCGGGCTTCTTCGCGCGCGGGGCACGGGCGGGCTTCTTCGCCGCGTCGTCCCCCTCGGCTGCCGCCGCACGACGGCGGCGGACAGGTTCCTTCTTCTCGTCAGTCGCCACGGGGGGCCGCTCCTCGGTCCGGACTCAGGCCGCCTTGGCCTTCTTGTGCTCGAGCCACTTCCGGATGCCGTACGTCTGCGCGATCGACATCACGTTGTTGGTGAAGAAGTAGAGGCTCAGACCAGCGGGATAGCCCAGCATGAAGCCCGTGAACATGATCGGCATGATCCAGTTCATGAGCCGCGCCTGCGCCGCGTCCATCATCTGCGGCTGCAGCCGCTGCGTCACGATCATCGTCACGCCCAGCAGCACCGGCAGCACGTAGGTCGGATCCTTGAAGGTCAGGTCCGTCCACACCGGCCCGAAGAACGGCTCGCCGTAGATGTCGAACGAGTTCCGCAGGGTGGTGAAGAGCGCGAAGAAGACCGGCATCTGCAGCAGCATCGGGAGGCACCCGCTCAGCGGGTTCATCTTCGCCTCCTGGTAGAGCTTCAGCGTCTCGAGCTGCTGCTTCTCCTTGTCGTTCGCGTACTTGGCCTGGATCTCCTTCATCTTCGGCTGGAGCTTCTTCATCTCCTCGGCCGAGACCAGCTGCTTGTAGGTCAGCGGGAGCAGCGCCATCTTCACGAAGAAGGTCAGCGCGATGATCGCGAGGCCCCAGTTGCCGAGCACCGAGTAGGACGCCTTCAGCACCGCCAGCAGCACCTTGCAGATCACCACCAGGAAGCCGAAGTCGACCAGCCCGTCCAGGCCGGCCCGCGGCGCCTGCTTCGCGTCGAGGCCCACCAGCGCGGCGGTCGAGGCCGACGGCGCGACCTCCAGCAGGTCCGTGTCCTTGGGACCCGCGAAGCCGCCGAGCTTGAAGGTCTGGCTCGCGCCGGGGCCGAGCTCGACCGGGAAGCTCGCCTTCACCCGGCGCAGCGTGGTGGTCGACTCGAGCTCGCAGGTGCCCTGACGCGCGCCCTCGAAGAAGAAGAGCTGGCTGGTGAAGTACTGCTGGTCGATGCCGAAGTAGCGGACCGGACCGGTGAACGAGACCGGCGCGTCCTCCTGGCCGGGCAGCAGGATCTCCTGGTCGCCGTCGACGTGGCAGCTCGCGCGGCTCTGGTTGCCGACGCCGCCCAGCATGCTGGGGGCCTCCTCGAACTCGGGATCGATCTGGCGCGCCCACGCGAAGGCGACGTCGCCCTTGCGCGCGGCGTCCGAGGTGTTGGTGACCGTGACCTCGTAGGAGAACTCGAAGCCGTCCGGCTCGTAGCGGACCCGCTTCTCGACCTTCCACCCGGCCTCGTTCGCGCGCATCACCACGCCGTTGCCGCCCTCGATCTCCTCGAGCAGGTAGCGCGTGGAGTGGGGCAGGGGCGTGGCGCCCTCGATGCCCACCGCGAGCGGCACCGGACCGCCGGCGGGCGGCATCGCCACGTTCATCTGCGGGGCAGGCGTCCGCTCCGCACCGAACCAGCGCTTCCAGCCCTCGGCGAAGCCGACCTTCTTCTGCTCACGCATCTTCTCGCCGGTGAGCACCGCGCTGGAGAGGCCGCCACCGTTGCTGGTGAAGGTGTAGACGACCTCGGGGCGGAACAGCTCGAGGCTGCGCTCGGGGACCTCGACCGGCGCATCGGCCTGGGGCGCCGATGGGGCGGCCGAGAGCGCGGCGCCGTTCGTGCCAGCCGTTCCGTCCGCGCCCTTCGTCCCCGCATCGGCGTCGGCGGCGACCTGGACGCCCGCATCCGCCTCGCCGGGAGCCGGCGGCGGCGAGACGAAGTTCGACCAGACGAACGACAGCCCGAGGGCGACCAGGAGGAACAGGACGAGGTTGCGCTGCTGCTGCGGATTCTCTTGTTGCGGGGTCACGGTCTGGGTGGCCTTCGAGCGACGGGAGCACCGGCCAGAGCAGACCGGCACCGCGTTTTGCTGTCGCGATGGGCCCCTCCGGACTTGGACGGCCGCCCGGGATGAGCGGTCTGACGCCGACGTGGAGGGGACGGGTGAAACGAACTCGGGTGCGTCGGATTGCCTCGCGCTCTTTGCAGCACCGCCAGCCGAAGGCGACCCAAAAGCGCGAGGGGCCCTTTAACCCTTCCGGCGCACGGGCGGAACCGGATCCAGCCCCCCGCGCGCGAAAGGCTGACACCGGCACAGACGCCAGGTCGTCAGCCAGACCCCCTTGAGGGGACCGTGGACCTCCAGCGCCTCGAGCGCATACGCGCTGCACGAGGGGTGGAAGCGACAGGCCGGGGGAAGCAGGGGACTCAGGATCCGGCGGTAGAGCCGGATGGGCGCCTGCAGGAGGGCCACCAGCCAGCGCCTCATGCGCCGCTCCGGGACCGCAGCCGCTGGGTGAGCTGCTCCAGCGCGCGGTCGAACGCGTCGTGCGACGCGGTCGCGGCCGAGGAGCGGGCGATCACCACCACGTCCAGGCCCGCAGGCCACCGGTGGCGTCGATGCCGGAAGGCCTCGCGCACGTGACGACGGATCCGGACGCGGGTCACCGCGTTGCCGACCTTGCTGGAGACGGTGATGCCCAGCCGGGCCGGTCCACCGCCCGCACGGGGCAGGACCAGCGCCAGGAGGACGCCGTCCGCAAGCTTCCGCCCGCGACCCTGGACGCGTACGAAGTCCCGGCGGCGCAAGAGGCGCGCTGCCTTGGGGAATCCGACGCCCGGGGAAGGGGCGGCTGCAGGAGGAGACCGGGGCGGCATGTCTGCCACCTGCCGGTCAGCTACTTCTTGAACGCCGACACCACCAGGCGCTTGCGGCCCTTGGCGCGACGGCGCTTGAGCACATCACGCCCCGCCTTGGTGGAGTTGCGCTTGCGGAACCCGTGGGTCTTGTTCCGCTTCACCTTCGAGGGCTGGTAAGTCCGCTTGGACACGACTTCGACTCCGGCGCTAAAGATTGAAAAACGAGGGCCGGCCTCTATCCCGATCAGCGCGCGCGAGTCAATCTTCTCTCCATCCCTTTCCTGATCGGGGGGTGACAAGACCGCCTAAGACTTTCAGTCGTGTCACGGGCCGGGCAGCAATGCCCGGTACTTACGTCGAGGGGGTCCCCCCCGATCAGGAGGAAAGGCTCCCGACCGGCCGTTGAGTGCTTGATCATCGCCGCATGGATCAGTTATTCCCCGCCGTCCGCCCCGCCCCCGGGGCTGCATCGAGCGGACGCCTGCGTGACTGCCCCCAGCACAGCCCCCATCGACAGCCCAACCCCCCAGAATCTCTGGGAAAACGTCCTCCAGGTCCTCCGTGAGGAGGGTGCGCGCTACGCCGCCGAGACCCTGGGGCAGATGCGGCCGATGGGGGTGCGAGAGGGTGCGCTGGTGGTGGGCGTCCCCAACCCGTTCATGCGGGACTGGGTGGACGATCACTACCGCGACCTGATCGAGAGCGCGCTCTCCCGGATGGGGGGTGGCGCGACCCGCGTGGCGTATGAGGTGGTTGCCCTGCCGCAGATCGGGTTGGCTGTGGAAGCCGCACCCACAGTCAAGTCGCAGCCCCTGGCGCGACCCGGCCGGCTGAACGCGCGCTTCACCTTCTCGACCTTCGTGGTGGCCGACAGCAACCAGCTCCCCGCTGCCGCGGCCCGGGCGGTCGCCAGCAAGCCGGGCCACCTCTACAACCCGCTCTTCATCTACGGCGGCAGCGGCCTGGGCAAGACCCACCTGCTGCACGCGGTGGGCAACGCCATCCACCAGGCCGACCCCACCCAGCGGATCGTCTACCTGTCGAGCGAGGAGTTCACCAACGAGTACGTGGAGTCGGTCCGCGAGGGCCGGATGCCCGACTTCCGGCGCCGCTTCCGCGACGGCTGCGACGTGCTGCTGGTGGACGACGTGCAGTTCCTGGGTCGCCGCGAGGAGACGCAGAAGGAGTTCTTCTACACCTTCAACGCGCTCCACGAGGCCGGCAAGGCCATCGTGCTGACCTCGGACACGGTGCCCGCGCAGATCCCCGGCCTCGAGGATCGCCTCCGCAGCCGCTTCGCGATGGGGCTCATCACCGACATCCAGGAGCCGAGCTTCGAGACGCGCCTGGCGATCCTCCAGAAGAAGGCGGCAGACGAGGGGCTCACGCTGCCCGAGCCC
>CALNBU010000620.1 GCA_937875615.1 uncultured Archangium sp. | reverse complement strand
CGAAGACTCCGGCCGCACGCACTTCGAGTCGGCGGCGCCGGCGCGAACCTCGGTGCCGGCCTCGCCCGAGCATCTGGCGCACCTCTCGGCGCTGAAGCTGCTGCTGCCCTCGCGGGCGCTGGCCGTGGACGTGGGCACGGGCGACGGGTTGTCGCTCGACCTGCTGGCGCCGCTCTTCTCGCGGGTCATCGCCGTCGACCGCAGCCAGGCGCAGCTGGCGCGGGTGGCCGAAAAAATCGCCGCCAGCCTCTTCCCCGGCTCCTACGACGACGCAGCGCTGGTGGAGCGCGTCGACGGAGCCGGCGGCGCCGACCTGGTCTTCGCCGGGAGGACCCTGCACCACGCCTCCCGACCGCAGCAGGCGGTGGCGGCCTTCGCGCGGCTGCTCAAGCGCGGCGGGCACCTGGTGGTGCTCGACTACCTCCCGCACGAAGACGACGAGCTGCGCGCCCGCCAGGGTGACGTGTGGCTGGGCTTCGCGCCGCACGAGGTGCGCGCCTTCATGGAGGGCGCCGGCCTCACCCTGCTGGGCGACACCGCCATTCCTCCGTTCTTCCAACCCGCCGGCCCCGACGCGTCTGTTTCCTGGCACGCCTGGGCCGCCCAGAAGCCGTAGTCCTCAACCCGCAACAAGGAGCCGTACCATGGACCACAAGAAGACGTTCCCCGCCTACAAGATCGCCAACCCCGAGCTCGCCGCCTGGGGCCGCAAGGAAATCTCCATGGCCGAGAAGGAGATGCCCGGCCTGATGGCGCTGCGCGAAGAGTGGAAGGGCAAGAACCCGCTCAAGGGCGCCCGCGTGGCCGGCTGCCTGCACATGACCATCGAGACCGCGGTGCTCATCGAGACCCTCGTCTCGCTCGGCGCCGAGGTCACCTGGACCTCGTGCAACATCTTCTCGACGCAGGACCAGGCCGCCGCGGCCATCGCCGCCACCGGCGTGCCGGTGTTCGCGTGGAAGGGCCAGACGGTCGAAGAGGCCGACTGGTGCCTCGAGGCGCAGCTCTTCGCCTTCAAGGACGGCAAGGGCCCGAACATGATCCTCGACGACGGCGGTGACCTGACGGTGTGGGTGCACAAGCACCACCCCGAGCTCTTCACCGGTCCGGACCCCATCCGCGGCCTGTCCGAGGAGACCACCACCGGCGTGCACCGCCTCTACCAGCTGGCCCAGGACGGCAAGCTGCTGGTGCCGGCGATCAACGTCAACGACTCGGTCACCAAGTCGAAGTTCGACAACCTCTACGGCTGCCGTGAGTCGTTCCTCGACGGCATCAAGCGCGCCACCGACGTGATGATCGCCGGCAAGGTGGTGGTGGTGGCCGGCTACGGCGACGTGGGCAAGGGCTGCGCCGCGGCCGCCAAGGGCATGGGCGCGCGCGTCTTCGTGACCGAGGTCGACCCCATCAACGCGCTGCAGGCCGCCATGGAGGGCTACACCGTCACCACCATGGAGGACATCGCGCCCCAGGCCGACCTCATCTGCACCGCCACCGGCTGCGTCGACGTGGTGACCGGCGAGCACATGCAGGCCATGAAGGACGGCGCGATCCTCTCCAACATCGGTCACTTCGACTCTGAGATTCAGGTCAGCTGGCTCGAGAAGAGAACGTCAAGCCGCAGGTGGACCAGTTCATCTTCCCCAACGGCAAGCGCCTCACCCTGCTGGCGCGCGGCCGCCTGGTGAACCTGGGCTGCGCCTCGGGTCACCCCTCGTTCGTGATGAGCAACTCCTTCACCAACCAGACCATGGCGCAGCTCGCGCTGTGGGGCGCCATCGACACCGGCCACAAGTTCGAGACGGGCAAGGTCTACGTGCTGCCCAAGAAGCTCGACGAGAAGGTCGCGCAGCTGCACCTCGCCAAGGTGGGCGCCAAGCTGACGAAGCTGACCGACACGCAGGCGAAGTACCTGGGCGTCAAGGTCGAGGGGCCCTTCAAGCCCGAGCACTACCGCTACTGAAGCACCCGCGCCTCCCTCTCTTCCGCGCCGCGAAAGGGAGGGAGGCGTCTGCGGATGACGACGCCGGTCGTCGCTCCGCACCGAACGACGCTCCCCTCGCGCGGTGGCGTGCCTCGATGACGAACAACTGCGCGCGCCCGCCGCTGGCGCACCGCCCGGCTGGTGACGCCGCAGCGTCCGCGCTTCGCCGCCACCCCACGACAGCGCCAGCGCCTCGACGAGCTGCGCCGCGGGTGCCTCCCTCCGGGGCGCGCTGAGACGACGGTCCCGGCGGTGGGGGTGACCTTCCCGCGCGGCTGCACTACGACGCAGCCCATGAGCCGACAGGTCCCCCCCGCGAAGCTGTCCAGCATCTTCGGTGCGAGCGGTCCGGCCAGCACGCTGCACTTCCTCGTGCACCCCGGCCTCCCCGAGCTCCAGCGCGAGGCCTCCAGGCGCGGCTGGAGAGAGAAGGGCTTCACCTCGCTCTCCGTCACCTGGCTGGAGCTGCGCTGGACGGCCGACGGCTGGAGACACCTGCACACCGTCTCCAGCGACGATGTCCCCTGCCCGGTGGTCAACGGCACCTTCCAGCTCCGCGGGTGCGCGCCCGGCACCGAGGTGGAGTTCGCGGTGCGCGTCGGCCTCGCCTGTCACGCGCCGCACGACACCGCCGGGGTCCGGGAGGTGGGCGAGCTGTGGCTCAACAACGACGGGAAGAACTACACGCAGCACACGCGCTGAGCGCGCTCAGGGTTGCCCGCGGCCGTACGCGCGCATCACCTTCGCCACGTAGAACTCCGTCTCGCCGTTCTTCGGCACGGCGCCGCGCACCGCCCCCGGGCCCGCATTGTACGAGGCCACCGCCAGCTCCACCCTGCCGGTGCGCTTGAGCTGCGCGGCCAGGTAGCGCGCGCCGGCGTCCACCGCGGCGGAGGTGTCGTAGGCGTCGGTGACGCCCAACAGCTTCGCGGTGCCGGGCATCAGCTGCGCCGGCCCCATGGCCCCCGCCGCCGAGATGCGGTGCGGCCGGCCGCCCGACTCCACCTGCACCACCGCGCGCATCAGCCCCTTCGGCAACCCGTGGCGGCGCTCCGCCGCGTCGGCGATGCGCTCCAGGTCTTCGTGGCCGGTGAGCAGGCAGAGCGGCCGATGCTTGAAGTAGGCCACCAGCGCCTGCGCCTTCTCCCGAAGGAAGAAGGGCGAGAGCGGAGAGACCAGGGAGCTGCCGAAGAAGCCCACCGCGAGGTTGAGCAGCACCACGGGCGTCGCCAGCAGCACCAGCCCGCGCTGCCAGAGCGGTACCTTCTTCAGCGCCCGTCTCAGCAGCTTCTTCATCGCGGCAGCAAGGCTACTCCACGGTGAAGGGCTGGGTAAAAACCCGCTCCCCCGCGCCGATGGGCAGCACGATGGTGGCCTCGTAGCGGTAGCGGCCTGCGGGCGTGTCGCTCGGCAACGTCTTGAGCGTGCGCGCCTCTTCTCCCGGCGCCAGCTGCACCTGCTCCAGCGGACAGTCCTCGTCGCCGGGCAGGTCCGCGCCGGCGCCGTCTTCCTTCACCAACTGACTGATGCAGAGGTCGACGCGGAGGTCGCGCGCGCTGACGTTCACCAACCGCAGCTCCACCCGGGCGCCCGCGGCGTAGGTGATGGCGTCGGTCATGTACGACGCGCGCTCGAGCCCACCGCCGCAGGCCGACAACAGGAGGCACCAGGACAACTTGCGCATGCGGGTGGTGTAGGCGACGCGGCGACACCGCGCCAGTGGCTGCAGAATCTTCGCCCCAAGCGGGGGCAGGCTCCGTAGATTGTGACGCGATGCAGCCGATTCTGGGTATCGACTTCGGCACCACCAACACCTCGGCGGCGTGGTTCGACGCGACGGGGAAGCTGCGCGTGGTCCCCGTCACCGACAAGTCAGCCGTCCTGCCCAGCGTGGTGTGGTTCCCCTCGGCCGACATGGGCAAGTGCCTGGTGGGGCAGGCCGCGCGGACGCAGCTCATCGACGACCAGAAACACACCGTCTTCGGCGCCAAGCGGTTCCTCGGCCGGCGCTTCAACTCCGAGTACGTCGCCCGGCACCGCGAGCGCTTCGCCTTCGACCTGGTGGAGGGCGGCGACGGCTACAGCGCGGTGCTCATCTACGGGCAGACCATCCCCCTGGTGGAGGTGGCCGGGGTGGTGGTGAAGGACCTCGTGGCGCGCGCCAACCGGGCCGCGGGGCTCCGCTTCCAGCAGTGCGTGATGACGGTGCCCGCGCACGCCTCGGTGCGACAACGCGAGGCGGTGCGCAGGGCGGCCGAGGCCGCGGGCCTGCAGGTCGCCGCCATCGTCAACGAGCCCACCGCCGCGGCGCTCTACTACGCCAACCTGCGCAGCCCGAAGTCGACGGTGCTCATCTTCGACCTGGGCGGAGGCACCTTCGACGCCACCTTGATGCGCGTCGAGAACCGCGTGGTGAAGGTGCTGGCCACCGGCGGCGACGCCTTCCTCGGCGGCGGCGACTTCGACGAGCGCATCGCCGAGACCTTCGCCGAGGTGCTGGAGGCGCAGGGGACCCCGGTGCGCAACAACCGCACCGTCATGCAGCGCCTCGCGCTGGCCGCGGAGTGGGCCAAGATTCAGCTCTCGCGCGTGGAGGTGGTCGACGTGCGGGTTCCGGTGGTGGCGCAGAAGCCCACCGGCGGCTTCATCGACTTCCAGCAGCGCCTCACCCGCGAAGACCTGGAGCGCATCGTGGAGCCGCTGGTGGAGCGCTGCGTGGGGGCCTGCGACGACGTGCTGGGCCGCGCCGGCGTCCACGCCAGCGAGGTCGACGAGGTGGTGCTGGTGGGCGGCCAGACGCGGATGCCGGCCATCCGCCGGCGCCTCGGCCACTTTCCCCGGCTGTCGGCCGAGAAGGAGGTCCACCCGGAGCTCGGCGTGGCGGTGGGCGCCGCGATTCTCGGGCGCAACCTGGCGCGCACGCGGAGCAGCGGGCTCAACGACGTGGTGGCCATGCCCATCAGCGTGATGCTGGTGGGCGGCCGCACGGTGGAGGTCATCAGCGAGGGGGGC